>CACYKR010000001.1 GCA_902774995.1 uncultured Bacteroidales bacterium
AGCCATTAGGCTCGGGGGCTGCGCATTTTCGATTTCCAAAAGCATTCAAAAGGGTTTATCTCTGTTTATGTTCTTAAAATTATCGCAACACTACTAATTTATAATGGATGATTTACAATAAAAAATCCCACATATGCTACGATATGCGGGATTTCGGTAGCGGGACCCAGGATTGAACTGGGGACCTCATGATTATGAATCATGCGCTCTAACCAGCTGAGCTATCCCGCCTTGCGCCGTGCGCAACACGCTCTTCAAATGAAAAGCGGGTGCAAAGGTACTGCTTTTTTTTGATATGACCAAATTTTTTACAATATTTTTGCACTTTTTTACCGAAAAAGGCGAATTATCCTACCTGAACGCCGTTTTTGACGGGGGCGGAGACGGTGGTGACAACCAGTTTGCCGTCTGCATCCACTGCCGAGAGAATCATGCCCTGCGACTCAATACCCATCATCTTCCGCGGCGGGAAGTTGGCGATGAAGAGAACCTGCTTGCCTACAAGCACCGACGGATCGGGATAACTCTGTGCGATACCGGAGAGGATCGTCCGTCCGCCCATGCCGTCGTCCAGCTTGAACTGTAGCAGCCGGTCGGATTTCTTCACGTTCGTGCATTCCAGTACGGTGGCTACACGGATATCCGTCTTGTCAAACTCATCTATCGTTGTGGCGCCTTTGATCTCCGACGGACGCCAGTTCTTGAGTGCCTCGGCTTTGGCGGCCTCTTCGTTCTCTTTCTTGATACGCTCCAGCCGGTCGAGTTGTGCCTGGATGGCGGCATCCTCGATTTTCTCGAAGAGCAGCGTCACCTCGCCTAAAGCCTGGCCCTCTTGCAGCATATCGGTTCGGCCTAAATCGTCCCATCCGAAACTGTCGCCCAGACAGAGCATCGTCTTCAGTTTCGCGGACGAGAACGGCAGGAACGGCTCGAAGGCGAGAGCGAGGTTGGCGGCTATCTGCAATGCCATGTGGAGCACCGTAGCCGTGCGCTCCATGTCGGTCTTTGCCAGTTTCCAAGGCTCGGTGTCGGCAAGGTACTTGTTACCGATACGGGCGAGGTTCATCGCCTCTTTCTGCGCCTCGCGGAACTTGAAGTTGTTCAGCAAATCCTCCAATGTGGCCTTGACGTTCTTGAACTCCTCGATGGTCTGCCGGTCGTACTCCGTCAGTTCTTCGCACGCGGGCACGCGCCCCTCAAAATATTTGTTCGTGAGCACGAGCGCGCGGTTGACGAAATTGCCGTAGATGGCTACCAGCTCGTTGTTGTTGCGCGCCTGGAAATCCGCCCAGGTGAAGTCGTTGTCCTTGGTCTCCGGTGCATTGGCGGTCAGCACATATCGCAGCACGTCCTGCTTGCCGGGGAAGTCCTCTAAATACTCGTTGAGCCATACCGCCCAGTTGCGGCTGGTGGAGATCTTGTCGCCCTCCAGGTTCAGAAACTCGTTGCTCGGTACGTTGTCCGGCAGGTTGTAACCCTGCGCCTTGAGCATCGCCGGGAAGACGATACAGTGGAACACGATATTGTCTTTCCCGATGAAATGGATCATACGGGTGTCCTCCTGTTTCCACCATTTCTCCCAGTTGCCGTATTTCTCCGGTTGTGCCTGGCAAAGCTCGATGGTGTTGGAGATATAGCCGATAGGTGCGTCGAACCATACGTAGAGCACCTTGCCCTCCGCCCCCTCTACCGGCACGGGGATACCCCAGTCCAGATCACGGGTCACGGCGCGCGGCTTGAGTCCGCCGTCCAGCCAGCTCTTGCATTGCCCATAGACGTTCGGACGCCATTCCTTGTGGTTATTGAGGATCCAGTCCTCCAGCCACTCCTGATACTGGTCCAGCGGGAGGTACCAGTGCTTGGTGGCTTTCTTGGTCAAGGCGTTACCCGTCTCGGCGTTATAGGGGTTGATCAGCTCGTCCGGAGAGAGGGTCGCGCCGCATTTCTCACACTGGTCGCCGTACGCACCGAGGGAGTGGCATCGCGGACATTCGCCGCGGATGTTACGGTCGGTCAGGAAATGGCCGGTCTCCGGGTCGTAGAACTGCTCCGACGTCTCCTCTACGAACTGACCGGCATCATACATCTTGCGGAAATAGTCTGCCGCAAAGCGGTGATGGATATCCGAGGTGGTGCGGGAATAGATGTCAAACGATATACCGAAATCCGCGAACGAACGCTTGATGAGCGAGTGGTAGCGATCAACCACCTCCTGGGTGGTGATGCCTTCTTTGCGGGCGCGGATGGTGACGGGAACGCCGTGTTCGTCCGATCCGCAGACGAAAAGAACTTCCTGACCTTTCAGACGGAGATAGCGGGCGTAGATGTCCGCCGGTACATACACTCCGGCGAGGTGACCGATATGCACCGGACCGTTCGCATAGGGGAGTGCTGCTGTAATCAATGTGCGATTAAATGACATATTTTGTGTAAAATTTATGCTAAAAGCAAAAAAAAGTTCAAAAATCTTGCGTATTTCAAAAAAAAGCAGTACTTTTGCGGGGTGATTCGCAAAATCGGGTACAAAGGTACTACAAAAAATCCGAATGTGCAAATTAAAATGAAAAATACAAGTTATTCTGTGAAAAAATATCAAATATATTTGGTTTTGTTCCTTGCATACCTCGTCTGTGGTACTGCGAGCGCGAAAGTGAACCACTATGTGGGAGGATTTGCGCAGATAGGCGAGTGGTCTTTGATGCCTTCTCAGAGTGATTATTCGGCGAGCCTGGGTGTCGCCGGAGGAGCCGGTTTCCTGTATGAGCTGCAGGCGGGCAAGAATTATAGTCCGCTCCGTTTCCTCTTCAATGTAGGAGTAGGGGCTACGGGTGGCATGACGGCGTATAGCCAGAGTACGGACCAGACGGCTACGATGTTTAACCAGCTCGATTTGCAAGAGCAGCCATTCGATTATGTATATGAGATAAAGGACCGTAAGGACCGCTATAACAACGTGGCGGTGCATATCCCGGTTATGTTCGGTCTGCAATACAAGCGGTTCTATGCGCTGGCGGGCGTGAAGGTCTATGCCAATATCTGGACGAAAGCCTACTCGGCGGCGAACCTGACAACTTACGGACATTATGACCAGTTTATCGGTATGACCCAAAACGGGGATTTCAGAAGCATGCCGATGTACCAGTTCTTCGACGAAGAGTCGGTGAACACGAATATCAAAACCTCGCTCAATCTGGATTTGGATCTGAGCCTGGAGGTGGGAGCACGATTAGGTACGATTACTTACGGCACGGGATATGATGTGCCGAAACGGAAGATGGAGTACCGCATAGCGGCGTTTATGGACTACGGTCTGATGGATGTGCATACCAACGGTTCGAAACCCGCTGTCGTCATGCCGGAGCGCTATGACATAGATCCCGCCTCGGAGAACTATGTCTATAACTCCCGTTCGATGGTGAATAACCTGGCAATGAATGATATCATGGCTACCGAAGGTTTTGCCAAAATGGTGAATAACCTCGTAGTGGGAATCAAGTTCACTGTCCTCTTCCAGCTGCCTGAGCAGCAGAAATGCGTGATGTGTAGCGACGGGTACCAATCAATGACCCGTAGTTACGGCAGAAGCCGGCGCGGAATGCAGTATGAGGAATAACTCATCTGACGTTACCTCGCGGATCTTGCCTTCCCGGGCCACGGAGATGTGACCTGTCTCTTCGGACACGACAATACATGTCGCGTCCGTTTTTTCTGTCAGGCCTAAGGCGGCGCGGTGGCGCAGACCGTAGCGCTGCGGGATGGTCTGGTCCTTGCTTACGGGCAGGATACAGGCAGCGGCGACAATCCGTTTCTCGCGGATAACCAGTGCGCCGTCATGCAGCGGCGAGTTCTTGAAGAAGATGTTTTCGATAAGCCGTGTCGAGACTTGCGCGTCCAGCCGCTCCCCGGTATCGACCACCTCTTTCAGATTTCCCTCGCCGGCTATGACTATCAACGCACCGGTCTTGCTGGAAGACATGTGACGGCAGGCACGGATGATATCCGGAATCTGCTGGCGCGAAACGGATTCGACTTCAGGGGAGCGCCGGAAGAGCTGGAAGGAAGAGAAACGCGAACCTAAACGGTAGAAGAACATACGTATCTCTTCTTGGAAAATGACGATGATAGCTATCGCCCCTACCGAGATGATGCGGTCGAAAAGCGCACCCGTCAGGCCTAACTGGAATACATAACTCACCATAAACCACACGACGATGAATGCCAGAATACCCCAGAAGAGGTTGGCGGCACCCGTGCGGCGCAGCAGCCGGTACATCTCGTACAGCATCACGGCTACCAGCAGGATGTCTATCAGATCCTTGAATCCGAAAGTAGAAGCGATAAAATGCATATCATTAACTCATTAACCCATTAATCCTTTCTCCCCCTCTGAGAGGGGGGCGGGGGGTGTCCCCATCAACATCTCGTAGAGACGCACCACCTGTTTTGTCTCCGCTACATCATGGGTGCGCAGGATCGTAGCCCCGTGCTCCAGAGCGTAGAACTGCAAAACCTGGGTGGCTGTCATACATGTCTCCGGCGTGAGCCCGAGCGGCTTATAGACCATCGACTTACGGCTCACTCCTGCCAATATGGGGCGTCCGTATGTGCGGAGCTCATCCAGATGGCGCATACATTCGTAGTCGCTCTCTGTACTGCCAGTGAACCCGAAACCCGGGTCGAGGATGAGATCCATGTCGTTCATCTCGGTATGCCGGGAGGGCAGCTGCAAATCGCCGCGGAGTGTCCATATATACGGAGCGCGGTAGGCACGCACTACGGCATACATCGCCTCGCTGCCGCCGGAGATATCATTGATGATCATCGTACCGAAGGACTCCAGCGCACGGCGGGCTATCTCGGCCCGGAAAGTGTCGAGGGAGAGTTGCGCTTCCGGTGCTATCGAACGGACTGCCGCAAGGGCGGGCTGCAACCGGCGCCACTCCTCTTCTTCGTCTGCCGCGATACTGCCCGGACGCGTCGAGCAACCGCCTATATCCAGAATATCGGCACCCGCCTCAAGGGACGACTCGACCCATGCGGAAAAAGCCTTCTCCGTCTCTAACCGGGAACCGGCGTAAAAACTGTCCGGTGTCACGTTGCCTATGGCCATGATTTGCATGCTCATAGTGTCATAATTTCATTTTTGCGCTGCAAAATTAGTAAAAAAATCGCAAATACGCAAAAAAAACAAACAAAAATTTGCGTATGTGCGAAAAAAGCAGTACATTTGCAGGCTGTTTTATGTATAGATACATATTTATTAATCAAAAAAGATATGAAAAACGTATTTAAGTATCTCTTGATCGTCCCGGTGGTATGGGCCTTTGCTTCCTGCCAGCAACGGGAACTCAACACGCGTGTGAGCAACACTACCGGTTGGAACTATTTCGATGAACGTACTACCAACTTCGAGGCTAACGAAGGGGTGGGAAATGTGCATCCTGCCGGCATGGTGGCTATCCAGGGTGGTTCGTTTACGGTGGGTGAGAAAGACGAGTTCATCACTTCGCCCCGTAACAATGAGACCCGTACGCTTACCGTCAGCTCTTTCTTCATGGACAAGTATGAGATTACCAACCTCAACTGGAACGAATACCTCCACTGGCTGGATTTCGTCTTCGGTGCTGTAGCTCCGGAGTTGGTGGACCAGGCGCGTCCCGACCATAAGGTGTGGCGCGAGGACCTGGCGTACAACGATCCTTATGAGGATAACTATTTCGAGCACCCCGCTTTCTCCTTCTATCCGGTTGTCGGTGTGAGCTGGGAGCAGGCTATGGCGTACTGCCAGTGGCGTACCGACCGTGTCAACGAGATGGCGCTCATCAATGCCGGCGCTATCGTGGTGCCCCCGTTTGCAGACCTCCAGCCTACCGATGATGAGGCCTACAAAGACGAGTGGGAGCAGCAGACAGGATACGAGATGTACTCCTATGAGGAAGTCAGCCCCGAGGACCCCGAGCAGACCGTGACGATGTACCGCCCGTCTTACGAGTGGATCCGCGACAAGTTTGTCTTCAATACCGATAAATACCTCATGGACGACTCCTATATGCCGGAGTACGGCCGTCATCCCAAGACGGACAGCTACGGCGCTGACCGTAAGGTCACCATCGCCGATGGTATCTTCGTTACCGGCTACCGTCTGCCTACGGAGTCCGAGTGGGAGTTTGCCGCCTATGCGCCGGTAGCGGGAGAGGACGGTCTGACCGTTGAGGGTAAGGTATATCCCTGGTCGGGCTATCATCCGCGCGATATGTCGAAAAAGAACCTGGGTATGATGCAGGCTAACTTCGTCCGCGGACGAGGCGACATGATGGGTGTCAGCGGTGCCCTCAATGACCGCCATGTCATCACCAACCCTGTTGACGCCTTCTATCCCAACGATTTCGGACTCTATAACATGGCAGGAAATGTCAACGAGTGGGTTATGGATGTCTATCGTGAGACTACTTTCCAGGACGCTACCGAGTATAACTCCTACCGCGGTAATATCTTCAGCCGCCCCGTGCTGGATGAGAACGGCAAGTTCCAGATGGACTCTGTGGGCTGTATCAAAATCACCTGGGGTAAGGAGGATGATAAACGTGACGTGCTGGATGGCGATTTCGCCAGCTTGCTCCAGACCGACTATCCGCTGGATACCGTCGGCGTAGCTAACCTCACCGAGGTCAAGACCGACCCGACTGACGTACTCGCTCCGCGTGTCACCAAGAAGAGCCGTGTCTATAAAGGTGGCTCATGGGCGGACCGTATCTACTGGCTCAACCCCTCCAACCGCCGTTATATGGACCAGGATAAGTCTTCTTCGAAGATCGGTTTCCGTTGTGCTATGTCCACCCTCGGTGACCAGATTCCCACGGACCCGATGAAATAAACAATCAGTATAGTCAAACCCTCGGCATACATGCCGAGCTAAACACTTGAATAATATGGATTTTCCAAGTAACATTCGCTATACCAGCGAGCATGAGTGGATTCGCGTAGAGGGCGGTGAGGCCTATGTCGGCATCACGGACTACGCGCAGTCGGAGTTGGGCGAGATCGTCTTCATTGACGTTCCTACCGTAGGTGAAACCGTGGGACAGGGCGAGGTCTTCGGTTCTGTAGAAGCGGTCAAGACCGTCAGCGACCTCAATATGCCTGTTACAGGCGAGGTGCTGGAGCTCAATGCGGAGCTCGACGCTGCCCCCGAACTGGTCAACAGCGACCCCTACGGCAAAGGCTGGATTATCAAGATTAGCGTGAAGGACCCTGCCGAACTGGACACCCTCATGGATGCCGCGGCATATCAGGCTTCACTCTGATTCCCGTCCTGCCATCCGCCATGCTTGGCGGATCAGCAAGAAGGGCGCTTCACTCGAAGCGCCCTTCTCTTTTTTGTCCCCCTGTCCCTTTCCTTCCTCCCTCCCCCCTCCGTGCTCCCTTCTCCCCCTCTGAGAGGGGGTTGGGGGGTGTCCTCCTTCTTTTCCGCCGGATTTGTATATTCTTGGTAGTTGTGCCGTCTGCCAGACGGTATCTTGTTTCGTCAATTACCCCGCATGGTATGCGGGCTTCCCCCCTGTCCTTCGTCAATTGTCCGGCATATTATGCCGGTGTCATCGCCCATTCTCCAACACAGGATTTCCGGAAGAACGCCGTGCGTGCGCAGCGCGTGCGCGAGTAATAATATTAGGAGCCTATTACCAAAAAGAACGTAAAATAAGACATTTAAATGTTCTATCATTCTGTAACTAAAATGCCATGTAGAAATAACAAAATGCGATAAAAAGTAAATTTTTTTGTCAAAATGTTTGTAGTTTCAAATTTTTTTTGTAATTTTGCACCCACGAACACTATAAGAAAGCAATTTTTTACGTAAAGTTGGAAATAGGCATGACATATTCTTTGCCCAATAGAGGTTGGTTGGGGCGCATGGCGGGCGTCTTGTTGCTGTTGGTGGCGGGTGTTGTTTTTTCGTATGCGCACGCGCGTCATTACGTACGTGTTAATGCTGATTTTTCATACGCGCGCGATAACTACCGGGCTGACCGCGGGCCTGCTTTCATAGAGGCTGTCTCTTTGGAGGAGGCGCAGGGATGGATTGGTAGCGGAAGAACCGAGTCGCTCGCCGCTTCCAACGGTTTCGCGCCGGCGCTGGGGGTTGGATACCGCTTCGTGCATAAGATGTTCCTGCTGGATGTCGGGCTGGGTATGGAGTACCGTTACCGTATCAACCGGCCGTATGACGTGTCGGATGTGAAGAAAGATGCGGTGGATGAAACGAATATGCCCTATATCGGCTGCCATACTTGGAACAACCGCGAGACGCGTTTTCAGAACCTGGGTATAACCATGCCGGTGATGGTCGGACTGGAGTGGCGCCGCCTGTATGCAATGGCCGGTGTGCGTGCGAATGTGGATGTATGGGGTACGGCACGGGAAACGGGTGAATACTCCCTGAGAGGTGATTATGAGATGTTTATGAATAGTTTCGTGAATATCCCTGCGCATGGTTTTGTGGCGGATGAGCCGTATAAGCACTCTGTCGCGCTGTCCATGGGTTGGGATGTGCGCGTCTGCGCGGAGATAGGCTATTGTCTGAATGGCACGGACAGCCGCAATTCCTACCGCCGCAAGCAGCAGGCGCAGTATTATATAGGAGCTTTTGCGGAGTATGCGGTGGTGACCGCCAAGGAGCATTATGCCCCCCTCCTGGTGGGGCTGCGGCTTACGGCGCTCCTGCCCGTAGCGGAGAAACCGGCTTGTAAATGTTTGGGATACTGATGAAGATGCAGAAATACATAGGGATATTATCGGTTGTCTGCTGTCTGGTGATGGCGGCTGACCTCTCGGCGGAGGCTATCAAGATGGCCGACCTGCCGTATTTGTGTGATTTTGAAGATGATACAGAGAACGCCAACTGGACGCTCAATCCGGCGCTCAATACGATCATCACGACCAACGCATGGACTGTCTCGGATGCTGTGGCATATACCGGCAAACGCTCGCTCTATGTCTCGCAGGACGGAGGTAAAACGAACACCTACGCCCCGGTGAACAACATGCTGCTGGCGTACCGTGACATCACCCTGGAGGAGGGCGAATACGATGTGGCGTATGACTGGATGGGGACGGGAAACAACAATGCCGGATACCTGAAGATTGTCTATGCCAACCGTCCCGACGACGGCCTGTCCTGTCTGGGCAACGGTGTCGAGCCGGCATGGGTGGCTACGTCGGTACAGCTCATGGGTGAGAACGCCATGCTCAACAAAGGCGACAGCTGGCGGCATGTACAGGCACGGGTGAGGATTCCTAAAGCCCAGGCGAACAAAACGACTACGCGTCTCCTTTTTGTGTGGGTGAACACCAGCGTGGCGCAGAAAGACAGCATCACTTCCGTTGCGATAGATAACTTCCAGCTGGCGAAAGCTTCGTCCTCTGACTATCCCTGGAATATACATATCTCCACCATCCTCAATACCTCTACGGTCAGTTGGGACGGCTCGGCGGAGAGCTATGAAGTGATGTACCGCAAAAAGACGGACAGCGAGTTCGTATCCGTTGCTGCTACCGGCAATTCCGTCACCTTGACGGATATGGAATACGGCGCTTATGAGTTCTGGATCTGCGGCGTGAACGGGACGGACAAAACGGTCTATACTGTCTTCCCGGTGGTGTATATCTATCCTACCGACTGTTTCGATGCCTTGAATATGTATAACGCTACCTTCGAGTATGGCAAGTGGACCCATCGTAACGGGCGTGTACCGGACGGTAACGAACGGGTCGATTACGGTCCGGGCGATGTGCGGAGCCGTCATACGACTCATTTTGACCTTACGGAGATAGATCCCCGTACAGTCGTCCGTCAGGGACGGGACACCGTGGCATGTCTGCATACCGTACCCGCGGGCGAGTTCGGCTCGCTCCGTCTCGGCAACTGGGCTACCGGCAGCCAGTATGAGTCGGTCACTTTTACCTACACCGTGGAAGAGGCGTCGATGGCGGTCTTGCTTATACAGTATGCTATCGTCCTGGAGAACCCCAACCACGGAGAGGAGGAGCAGCCGAGGTTCACGCTCGAGGTGCTCGGTGAGGACGGGAAACCGATAGATATGGAGTGCGCTTCGGTCGATTTTCACTCGCCTACACCGGCGGAGTGGGAGGATCCCGAGGTGCGTGCCCTCTGGCACTCCAACATATGGGCGGATGGCAGTAACTCTCACTCGGTGATATGGCAGGACTGGAAAACGATAGGTATCAGTATGGAGAAATATATCGGCCAGACCCTGACGATTATCTTCACCTCCTATGACTGTGACCAGGGAGGCCATTTCGGCTATGCCTATTTCATGCTGACCTGCACCCGCAGTGACGTGGACGGTCTGCCTTGGGGTGACGGCGCTACTACACAGGAGTTTACAGCCCCTGCCGGATTCAACTACGCCTGGTTCAACCGCAAGGACAAGCTTTTTGCCGACACCCTCTCGGAGGAGCGGGTTTTCCATGTGCTGGAAACGGATACCAATACGTATCTCTGTCATGTGACTTATTCTACCAACGCTGCGTGCGGATACTGGTTGGAGGCAAGTGCCAAGCTGCACCATGTGCGGGCGGAACTCGGACTGCAATGGACGCCTGAGAACTGTAATAACGCCTATACTTGGACCAACCGCTGCCATCTCTATCTCACTAACCAGCTCACGGGTGAGGAGGAGCACCGTTATGACATCCAGCCCAGAGACTGCTGGCTGCTCTATCCCGACGGTACGGAGGAGAAGATAGGCGTTGCGGCCGGGCCTGTGCGGGTGCCCGTGCCGGATGAGGGCGGAGTAGTGCGGATAGGGGTCTGCACCCAGGTCTATTCCGGAGGCGTCTTCGTGGCGGATACGGCGTGGTACGACTATCAGGTGCCGGCCGTTGCGCCGCTCTGGACCCATCGCTATGATTCCATATGCCGCGGCGAGTCGGTCGTCTTCCCGGAGGGCTCGCGCAATAAATATACGGAGCCGGGGGACTATCCCGACAGCCTCTCCTCGGCTGTGACGGGTTGTGACAGCGTCGTACTGCTCCACCTGTATGTCCATGAGCCGGTTATGACGGAGGCGTATGATACCGTCTGCCCCGGGAGCACCTATTCGTTTGCCGGCAGGACCCTGAATGCTACCGGTACCTATACGGGGCTGTTCTCCAGTGCCGTGACGGGCTGTGACAGTATCGTCACGCTCCACCTCAAGGAGGCGCCTGTGCCTTCTGTCTCCTTGCAGGCCGTACAACTGTGCTCCGACGAACCGTTAGTGTTCGTCGCCCATGACGGACTGTATGCGGACAGCATGCTGGTCCGGATGGAAGGCAGGGCGGATACCGTCCAATGGCTCCGGAGCGAAGGAGTGCAGCTGGCGCTGCCACTGGCTACCGGAGATGTGGGAGCCCACGAAGCGGTGGTGAAGATCTATATGCCCTGGTGCGAAACGGTCTATACCGATACGCTGACCTATAACGTCAGCCTCACCAGCGGTGTTGTCACGATGCACTGGAACGACGTACTGACTTTCTATAGTCCGGATCATAACGGCGGACTGGTTTTCGGCTCGTACCAGTGGTATCGCAACGGCGAACCGATACCGGGAGCTACCGAGGCGTATTACTACGACCCGGAACTGGACCTCAATGCCGAATATACGGTGCGGGTGACATTGGCGGACGGAAGCGAGGCATGGGTATGCCCCTTCGTGCCGGCTCTGCCACAGGGCTTGGAGCAGGATACGGCGCGGACTTCCTCACCCGCGAGGAAATTCATCCGGCGGGGACAACTGGTCATACAGTGTAATAATCATGAATACGATGCGCAAGGCAGAAAACTGAAATGATGAAACGATTACTCTTTATAGGAATAGTATGGATGGCAGTGTCGGCGTCGGCGCAGCTGCCTCATAGCTATTATTGTGATTTCGAGAATGCGGAGGAGAATGCCGCTTGGAAACTGAACACGCCCAAGAATGAGAATTACTCTTGGCTTAACCAATGGGCTATCGGCGGGGCTGTGTCGTCGTTGGGAAAACAGTCAATGTATATCTCCCCGGATGGTGGTACCAATGTGGGCTACCTGAAAGACCAGTCGCGTATCATGATTGCGTGGCGGGAGTTGACGATGGAGGCGGGACGGTATGACCTGGCTTTCGACTGGATGTGCGGTGGTGATTCCGCTCGTGCGGCGTTGTTGGTCGGTTGGGTGCCGCAAACGGGCTTCGCTGACATGGCCTGTGCCTTGAACGATGACTACAAAGCAAAGAAATGGATAAAGGATAACATGCGTCAGTTTGACCGGAGCGAACTGCTCACCGGCGGCTCGGTATGGACGCATGCAGTCGATACGTTGGTCTCGGACGGCACGCCCCACAGACTCGTATTCATGTTCGTCTATAGTTCTGCGGCGCAGCTGATACAGCCCGGACCCTGTGTGGACAATATCCAGTTATGCCGCAATAACTGCGGTATTCCGACCGAGATGGACTCCAAGGCGCAAAGCCTGAACGCCTCCTTGTCTTGGAAATCCGCGGGAGAGGCGTTCAACCTCCGGCTGCACCGCATGGGGGATAATTTTGCTACCGTCTATAGCGACATCAGGAAGACATCGTTCTCCACCTCTTTGAAGGAAGGCGTCTATGATATTCAAATCCAGGTCATCTGCGAGGGCGACACCAGCGTGTGGTATAATTTCCCGACGGCGTTTATCTATGAGACCAAGTGTTTCAATTACTTGGATTTGTCTGACGACCGCTGTCTCTTCTCCATGGAGACCGAAAACGATTACCACGACAATACCGAGCACATGACTCCGGGCAAGATAGATTACGGTTTCACCTCTATGTGGAGCCGCCATACCATACACTACCACCCCGAGGAATACGACTCGCGTACCTACGGTTCGATAGACAGTCAGGGCAATTTTGTCATGCCGCTCAAGACGGTGCCTAACGGCGCATTAGCGTCCGTGCGTATCGGCAGTTGGGAGAAGACGGCGCGTTCGGCACGGGTCGAATATGACTATGTGGTGGATGCGTCCGAGGCATCGGTGCTGATGCTGCAATATGCCATGGTGCTGGAGTCCTCAGGACACCTGGAGAAAGACCGGCCGCGTATGACCATCGACATCATCGATGCGGAGACAGGTGCTGCGCTGAGCAAGTGTACAACGGTCGATCTGGCGGCACAGACCAGCGGAGAAGGCTGGTACCGTGTGCCGGACGGAGGAGACGGTACGCGGGACGTGTGCTGGAGGGACTGGACGACGCTCGGACTGAACCTCGCGGACTATGACGGGAAACATGTGAAGGTGCGTATTTCCGCTTACGGCTGTACCGCTACGATACACTACGGCTATGCTTATTTCACCCTCACCTGTACCTCCGGGCAGTTGCAAGGACTCCAGTGCGGGTGGACTCCTACCAACGAGTTCATCGCCCCCGACGGCTTCAACTACCGCTGGTATCTGGTGGAAAATCCTAATCAGACACTGAGCCGTGACCGCACCTACCATGTGGACTACCGCGATATACGGGACTATGCGGTCGATATAACCTATAAGAGCAACGCTGCCTGCGGCTTCACCCTCTACGCCAATGCCATACCGCGCTTCCCGATACCCGAAACAACCTATAAACTGGAGCAGCGCGATTGCGGCAATTATATCACCTTCACCAATACCAGCCATATCCGTACCCGTAACTGGAATACGGGTGAGGAGATAGACACCCCCGTCATGCCGGAATACCTGTTCTGGGATTTCGGAGGCTTGGTACCCGAGGGACTGGATACACCTCAGAAACGCTGGAACCCCTCCTTCCGGCTGCCGGACGAAGAGGCGGATTATACTTTCCGCCTCACTGCCGGAGTCGGTCTCTGCGACAGCACGATGCAAATCAATATCCATGTGCCCCGGGCGGGAGAAGACTCGGTGGTGGAGCAGGTCCAGAAATGCGAAGGGGATATATATAACCATAACGGCAAATATTACCAGCAGGATACGACTATCATCGACCGCGATTACAATACCGCCGGATGTGACAGCGTGCATACGATCGTGCTCCGCTTCGTGGATGCTATCCGTGACTCGCTGGAGCAGACAATCACCGAGGGGGAGACCTATATCTTCGGCGGCAGGACGCTTACAACAGCAGGTATCTATACCGATACCTTCCCCGGCGTTGCGGGCTGCGACAGTATTGTCCTCTTAACCCTGAATGTGATTACGCCGCTGGAGATGGAGCTGAGCGCGGTGGAGCAGCCTTGTCCGGGAGATGCCTCTTTCCTTATAGAGACGCACGCGCGTAAAGGAATGCCGGACCGCTATTCCCTCCTTTTCGGAGAAGAGGGGCTTGCCGCAGGATTCCTCCCGCAGGCGGATACGCTCATCGGCGGAACGGACAACACGATTGAAGTGCCCCTGCCGGCTGATGCGGAACCGGGCTATTATCCCTTTACCATCGCCTTTGACAGCCGCGTCAACGGGACGGCGCTGCTGGCGGGCGAAGTGGCGGTGCGCTATCCCTCTTCGTTCATTGCGCAACGATGGGATGATGTGCTGGGTATCCTCAATGCCGAGTATAACGGCGGATATGACTTCGCCTCCTTCCAATGGTTCCGCAACGGCGAAGCTATCGCAGGGGCAACCGAACCGTATTACTATATCGAGTCCAAGCTGCAGGAGGGCGACGAATATACCGTCGAACTGCGCCGGGCGGGAGACGAACGCGCATTGCATACTTGCGCCTATACCGTACCCGCTAACAACAGCCAAACTCCTGTAGCACCACGGAAAATAATGCAAAACGGAAATATATACATCATCGTCAACGGACAGGTTTATAATGCCCGCGGTGTATTAGTAAATACTATTTATTAACCAAAACAAAAAAGCTTATGAAACAATTACTTACACGTTGTCTGTTGCTTGTTTCGCTCATGGTAATGGGCTTTGCAACAGGTATGGCACAGCAATCTGTGCTCAACGAGAGTTTCGCAAGTGGCGCCCTGCCGGGCGGATGGACTACAATCGGCAATGATTGGACTTTTGAAAAGAACAATGCCGAGTTCAGTGCCCTCATTGAGAACGCAAAGGACACTTTGTTCGCTCCGGTAGTGAATCTCAGTGAGTTGAAGAATGAACCCACTGTAACGATGTCGTACAGCCTTGGTGCTGCCGGCGCGAATGTGAACAGCCTCACGCTGCTCTATCGTGCCGATGGACAAGGTCAATGGGACACCTTGGCTGTCTTCGACCAGGCTACAAGCGGAGAAACCTCTTTTGTGCAGGCTCTTCCTGCGGGAATGACATCGGTGCAACTCGCTGTTGCTGCCGATTACAAGGCAGGAGGAAGCACGTTCGTCTATCTGCTCCGTATCGCGAATAAGAAAGAAGCGACTGCGGCTCCGGAGAACTTCGCGTTTGAAAACCTGAAGACCACTTCAGTCAAACTGACATGGACGGCCAGTTCCAGTGACTTCTTTGAGAGAAACAATCTCAAACTGAGCACTACGCCTCTTGCCGATCCCGAACAGGACTGGGCGGATGTGCAGAACTACATCGGAGAAACCGGACTGGCAAACGAGTGGTGCAACCTCACGGACTTGCAGCCCGCTACTACCTATTATGCCTATGTCCAGTACGACTGCGGCTACGGCGATGTGTCGCCTTGGGCGGAGCTTACCTTCTCAACCCCCTGCGAGGCGGTTGCAGCTCCTTTGTATGAAGATTTCGAGAACGGTCTGCCCGAGTGCTACACCGTTTATAAGAAAGGCTCGGCTACTACCGCAGAGGTCTCCGGCGAGTATCCCTATAATAGTACGGCTTCCTTCAAAGTGAACATAGAGGGTACTTCCGATTTCTCCAACTATCTGGTATTGCCGGAGCTGGAGGGAGACCTGAAGAACTACCAGATTTCCTTTATGGCGGCTTCCGCAGAGAGCGGAAATACCTATTCGCGCCGTGTGGCTGTGGGCGTTTGTACCGATGCGACCAATGTGGCGGAGACTTACTCGGAAATCACCACGCTCGACCTGCCTAAAGGCCGTACGTGGGAGAATATTGTGGTTAGTTTCAAGGGCTACACCGGTGCAGGCAAGTATATCACCCTCAAAATCGGTCACCCTTCGATGAAGACCAACCTCTTCATTGATGACATCAAGGTAGAGCCGGCTTCCGCTTGCCCCAAACCGATGTTTGTGCAGGTGTCTGCCGTAACCACCGGTGCTGCTACCCTCTCCTGGACCAAGACAGGCAGCGAGACCGAGTGGAACGTGGTCGTTTCTACCAAACCGCTGGCTGACCCCGAGGAGATAGAGCCGAATACCGCCAAAGGCGAGTTCGCCGACGCGGTTTCTACCAATCCTTATACTCTCACGGGCTTGAAACCCAATACTACCTACTATGCCTATATCCAGGCAGGCTGCGGCTCCAGCGAATGGACCGAGGCGGTTACGTTCAAGACCCAGCGTGAGGTGACTTATCCGTATGCCGAGCATTTCGACCGCATGGATCCGGAACTCTATACCAATAATACGGCGGCTATCCCGAACGGATGGGTATTCGACGACCGTACCACATTGGCTTCCGATGCAAATTACTACGACAAACAATATTCCAGCGATTCCTATCGCCCCTATGTAACGACTGCGCAGAACCATGAGGCAACGGCGTATGTGAAAGCCTCTCTCTTGCTGCGTGGTACTGGTTCGGGAACGGGTAGCACCAAGAATATTAGTTCTATCGCCATCGCTCCGGCTATGCCGAAACCGGTGAACACGATGATGGTGACTTTCTGGGCATATTCTTCGGCGGCGCAAACCCTGAAAGTCGGTGTAGCGAACACCCAGACCAACGACCTGCCCCAAGGCCAGCAGTTAGGTGCGAACATCACCGAGGTAGGTGAAGCGGCTATTGCAGGCGGCAGCGAGTGGAAGCAATACAAAGTGCTCTTGACCGGCTATACCGGCACAGGACGCTATATCGCCTTCTATCTCAAACCCGGCACTTCTACCCCCTCTGTCTATATTGACGACATCGAGATTGATGAGGCACCGGACTGCAATGCCGTTTCTACGCTTACGGCAGAAGCTACCGGTATCGACAAAGCAACGGCTACATGGACCGACGCTTCGTCTTCCGCTTCGTGGACCATCAAAGTAAGTTCCACACAGATTGACCCGTCCGCTGCCAATGGTGATATCGTAGCGATGCAGACCGTCAATACCAAGACCTATAATATCTCCGGCCTTGCAATGGGTCAGACCTATTATATCTATGTATCTCCCTCTTGCGGCGACGCATGGATGAGCACTACCGTGACCACCCTCGTAGGTCTTCAGGTTCCGTATTACAATGACTTCCAAGACGAGAACCAAGGCTCAAATGCAGCTCGCGGTCCGAAGAACTGGACGTTGGGTAATATCAATGTAACAGCTGCTCTGGGTACGCAGACCAACATTCCGTATGTATATAATACGGCAATGACAGGTGCTCCTGCAGATGTTGTGAAACCGAACTTGTATTTCTATCATAGCAATAGTGCTACCAACACCGGTGCGTATGCTATCATGCCGGAGTTGCTCAATGCTAATGTCAAGGATTTGAAGATGTCGTTCTATGGCTCCTACAATAGTACAACCGTTACTGCTAACTATAGCAAAGGTATGATTCGTGTAGGTGTGGTTGATAACCCAAGCGATATTAACAAGACCAACGCATTTACAAAAGTAACTCTCATTAAGACATTGTATTGTTCTGCACCGAAGATCACGGAGTTGTTTACTGTGGACTTCTCTGAGTATGCAGGAAGCGGTAAGTATATCGTCTTCTATTCCGATACAGCGAAATATAACTATTTCATGCTGGACAACCTCACCATCTCTCTGGCTACCGACCCGCAACCGGTATCGGATGTAGAAGCTTCGGAGATAACCAAGACCGGTGCCAAACTGACTTGGACGGAGAACGGTAAGGCTGCTAAATGGGAAGTCAAAGTCTTTGCCGAGGCTCCCGAAGACCCCGAGACCGCAGAAGCTGTTTGGTCGGCTACCGTAACCGAGAAACAGGCTGTTGCAACTGGTCTGAACCACTCTACGCAGTATTACGCTTATGTTCGTTCTGTACAAGACAACGGCAACGGTGCATGGGGTAGTACTTCCTTCTTTACCGAGTGTGGCACCTTTGCTACTCCGTTTACTGAGGATTGGGAGAGTTGGGCAACAGGTGCTAATACGTTGTCCGCTTGCTTTACGCAGACTGCTGGTATGCAGGTAGCCGGTTCTAGTTCGCCGAATGCAACGGTGAAGACTGGTCAGGTTATCAAGTTCAATGCAACCTCTACCAACAAAGAACCGATGCTGGTGCTGCCGGAGTTTGACAAACCGATCAAGACCTTGCAGCTCACGATGAATGCCAGCCCTTATTCCTCTTCGTATGTAGGCGATGCTTCCTATACCGAGATTGGTGTACTGGAAGCCAATGACAACTTTGTGAAGATAGCGGAGTATCGATTCAACTTGAGTGATGTGAAAGCATGGGATGAAGTGTTTGTTAACTTCAGTGCTTATACCGGTGAAGGTGGCAGAATAGCTATCCGTACTCCGTATGCTACGGTTAACAAGACCATTCATATCTGTTTCGATAACTTGGTAGTTGAAGAGATTCCTCTCTGTGGTAAGATTACTACGATTGAGGTTGAGAATATTGATTCTGTCAGTGCGAATATCTCTTGGGCAAAGGGTAAAACAGAGAACAAGTGGAATCTCAAAGTAAGTTCTACCGAACTGGATGACCCGGCTACTGCTACAGCAGATATCTTCGATGGTCAATTGGACGTGCAAAACAAGGCTCTGACCGGTCTGGATGGCAACACGACCTATTATGTCTATGTTCAGTCTGTTGATGAGACATTGGAGTGTACCGGCGCTTGGAGTAATGTGAAGACCTTCAAGACCCTCTGCAAACTCCAGACCTTCCCCTATGAGGAGGACTTCGAGGGCTATCCTACCGGCTCCGGTAGTTTGCCGGATTGCGCAACGCTGAGCGGACAGACACCGGATCACTCCTATGTAACTACACGTGGTACGGGCAATCAAGCCCTCTATCTCCGTCAGGCTACGAAGGATTATAACAACTACTTCGCTTTCCCGGCATTATCTGTAGATAGTGTGAAACGGCTGCAACTCAGTATGCAAGTCGCTCCGGGTAGTACAACGGCAACGAACTACTACTATTACGAAGTAGGTGTGATGACCGACCCGAATGATCCGAGTACCTTTGTTTCTATAGCGTATGACTCTGTACAAGGTGCTGCAAACTATCCGTTCTCTGACAAGATGTACACCTTTGACGGATATTTAGGTGATGATAAAGGTAACTTCGGTACCTATATTGCGTTGAAACCTTTGCAATATAAGAATCCGACATCAACGTCCTACTACGCCGGTTATGTCTATATCGACAATGTCACCATTGACTTTATCGAGACTTGCTTCAAGCCGACGGATGTCACTGGCGAGATGGGTATCGATACGGTTAAGTTATCTTGGAAGTCGGAGAACGAAGGAGCATCTTATCTAGTACGTATCTTTGGCGACAAAGATGTGGATCCTGAAACGGCTACTCCGTTGGCAGAAACGACTGTTACCGATAAAGAGGCGGTTATCCGCAATCTGACAGGTAACAAGACCTACTATGCGTACGTACAGGCGCTCTGCTCGGAGACAGACAAGAGCAAATGGAGCACGGTTTATCAGTTCAAGACCGAGTGCCCGGAGGTAACGGCACTTCCATATGCTGATGACTTTGAGGCTTATGATAGCAATACCGTTCCCGATTGCTGGGAGCCGCTGGATAATGGTACAAACGCCAAATCGCGTGTAGGTATAACCTACAAATTCTCAGGTGCTAAGAGCTTGACTGTCAACTATGCTTCTGTAGGTAGCTCGAGTGGAAACTCTTACTACCAGTCGCAGATTGTAACGCCGGCTTTGGATGTAGAGAACCTCAAAGACGTGCTCGTTTACTTTAACATGCGGTCCGGTAATGCCGGTGGTTCGCTCAAGATAGAGGCTGTTGCAGATGAGACATCGCAGGCAGAAGCGATCACATTGACGCAGATCAACGATATACCTGCTGATTGGACTGTTGCTTATCTGGATTTGGCGAAGTACTATACTTCCGTACAGCCGTATAAGCGTCTGCGTTTCACACCTACTGCACAAGGCAAGAGCATCTATATTGATGATATTGTCTTTACAACGGATAAGAGTGTCATCCTGCCTGTTCAGGACCTCAAACTCCAGATGATAACCGAGACTACGGCGAAGTTCTCGTTCGTAGAGTACACCCCGTCTGTTACCGAATGGCAAGTAGCTTATGTTGCTGCCGGTGGTGACATCACCGAGGCTACTATCCAGACTGTCAGCACAAAGGAATATACCC
Source organism: uncultured Bacteroidales bacterium (assembly GCA_902774995.1). Taxonomy (GTDB): domain Bacteria; phylum Bacteroidota; class Bacteroidia; order Bacteroidales; family Paludibacteraceae; genus Colicola. The sequence continues at coordinate 20,453 of CACYKR010000001.1, forward strand.
TCACAGGTTTGACAGCCAACACTTCCTATGACATCTATGTCCGTGGCAATGTGGAGGGCGCTGAGTGGGTAGGTCCGCTCACGGCTACTACCATCCAGACACCGGCACCGCTGCCGCTCATCACAGGATTTGAGGATGATGCTGATAAATGGGTAATCTATAAGACGAAAACCGTACAAGGCGATCCGTATCCTAACTTCTTCATCGTTGGCGACGCTGATAATTGTGGTGCTACGGGTGAAAAGGCATTGTTCATTACGAATGATAGTATTTCGTATGCTTATCAGACCAAGGATGCACAAGGTGAAATCGGATTCTCGAATGCTTGGGCGACACGTAATATCAACATCGAAGGTGCCGGAACGTACAAGTTCAGCTTTAAGGTCAAAGTTCCTGCTAACAAGGACAATGAAAGCGATTATGCAAATGCACACTTGTTCCCTGCCGGTGCTTCCATCCTTGCAGGAACGGCTACGATGTTAAATGGAAAAACACGTGCTGGTACGGCTGTAACGGATGTTCCTGCTGACAATATCTACTCATTGATGGGTAAGACTCTCCATGAGAAAGAGTGGATTTGGGTTACGAAGTCGATTGATGTGGAAGAGGCTGGTATCTATACACTTGCTATCTTCTGGTATAATTCATCGGTAGGTGCACAGTATGGTGAGGCCATAGCTGTTGACTCTGTCATCGTAGAGGAATACCTCTGTACTACGCCGAAAGACTTCGAGCCGGTAGAGGCAAAAGCAACCGAGATGACCATCAGCTGGTTCGGCGGCAAGTGCAAGAACTTCGAGTATGTAGTATCCAAGTATGCGAACCTCGGTATGCCGAACCTCATTGATGCGGAAGACAAAGTAGCAGCCGGTACGCTGACGGACGGTCCGCAGGTAACGATTACAGACCTGCTCCCCAATACCGAATACAGCCTCTATGTACGCACTATCTGTGAGGACGGCGAGACCGACTGGGTAGAGTATGACTTCGAGACGCCATGTGCGCTGGAAACCCTGCCTTACACCGAGTCCTTCTCAGAGACTCCGGAATGCTGGATTCTCAAGTCCGCTTCTGTAGGTACAACTACAGTAGGTACATCTGCCGAGCATGAGAAATGGAACCGTCTCCAACTCTCCAACGGTGGCATAGCTATCCTGCCGGAGCTGGCTGTGCCCCTCAATAAGGTGGAGATAGAGATAGGTCTGTTCAATATCACTACCAACCTCGGTGCTGTACAACTCGGTGTGATGGATAATACCTGGGATGTTTCTACCTTCCAGGAGATTGCTTACATCCAGACGGTGAATAAACCCGGCTCTACCGGTTCCTATACGCCGTCCACTCTCGAGACCTTCTCCAAGATGATGAACCTCTATCAGGGCAGCGGCAAGGTGCTGGCTATCAAGAATGCTACTACGTATAGTATCGGTATCAAGTATGTCAAACTGACCGAGCTGCCCGACTGCGTCAAACCGCAGCAGGTGGAGATTACCTATCCTACCGAGAATGCCGCTACGGTCAACTGGATTGCCGGTCTCGAAGAGGCTTGGGAAATCAAGATCAATGACTCCATCATTGAGAATGTCACCACCCAGCCGTATCGTGTCACCGGTTTGGAGCAAGGTACGGTTTATACCGTAGCTGTCCGCGCTCTCTGCGATGAGGATACCAAGAGCGAGTGGTCGCAATCTACGACCTTCCAGACGCCGTGCGGTGTCAACCCGCTGCCGATGAACGAGGACTTCGGCGCGCTGCCCAACCCGACGGGAAGCAATAATCTGGCGCGTGCTGCACTCACCTGCTGGGACAACCTCGTTTCCACAAATAAGATTGAGCAGGTGTTCAAAGGCACTGAAAAACCGTTCCGGGCACCGAGCAATATCAATGCCGGTCAGACATGGGTACAGAACTGGATCTCGATGCTCGGCGACTATGCACAGCTCCAGTCGTATCACGGTGTTTACAACCCCACTTACCGCTACAAATGGTTCATCTCTCCGCAATATGCTATTGAGGGTAATGCAACTTTGAGCTTCGATGTTCGTCGCTGCGGTAACAAGGGACAGAAAGTGGAATTTGATGATGGACGCTTCTTTGTTGCCATCAGTACCGATAACGGTGCTACATGGAAGAAAGAGGACGCAACGCAAATCACGGAGATCGATACGGTTTATTCTACCAAGACCATGTCTCTTGACCAATATGCCGGTAAGGCCATCCGTGTAGCGTTCTATGACGAGAACAATGCCGGTAGCCTTGCTTCTAACTTCCTCCTCATCGACAACGTCCGCATGAACTGTTCCGAGAACGTGGCATTCACTGCCAATGCGTGCGAGGGCTACGACTACGAAGGCTACGGCTTCTCTATCAAAGCCGACGATCTGCCGCTCGCAAGTAAGGACAGCACCTATACACGCTTTGCGCAAGGTGCCGGCAACGATTGCGATACGCTCTTCACCCTCACCCTGACCACGCAGCCCAAACCCGAGTCGCAGACGCTGTATGCTACCATCTGCCAGGGCGAAGGCTATCCGTTCGGAGACCGCTTCATCACGGAGCCGAATCCGGAGGGAACGCCTTATTATATCACGGCGGAGAATGAGTATGGCTGTAGCGTTTACACCTATCTCTACCTGACCGTCCTGCCTGCTGATACAGTGCCGATGTCGTCGGTTGAGGTGCTGAACAACGCACTGCCGTACAAGGTGGATGACAACTATACCATCCCGGCCAACGCAGTGGTTGGCACGCCGTTCGACACGATTGTCAAAGTCGGTGAGACCTGTACTTTCAATAAGTATAGCGTCACCGTCACCCGCTGCCAAGAGGAGGTTGCTTATACCGACACCCTCTGCGAGTCCGCTGACTCTTATCTGGGCTACGGCTTCGCGATCGCAGCCGACGAACTGCCGGCGAAAGGTACGTCCAAAGACTACACCCGTACCGGTGAGCATAACGCTACCCTCTGTGACTCCACTGTAACCCTCACCCTCACGGTGCTCAAGAACGACACCACGGCGTTTGAGGCGGTACTCTGCGAGAAAGAAGAGGCATATACCCAGAACGGCTTTGAGCTGACCAAGGCGGACTTCCCCGCTCCGGGCAGCAGCGAGACCTACTATCGGCGTCTCACCAACGGTGCCGGCTGCGACAGTATCGTTATCCTGAACCTGGAGGTGCTCAAGAACGATACCACCTTCTTTGCCGAGACACTCTGTAAAGACGTACATGCCTTTGCTGACTACGGCTTCAGCCTTTCTGCTGATGAGTTGCCGGCAGCAGGAGAAGCGAAGACTTATTACCGCACCGAGACGGCTTTGGACGGCTGCGATAGCATCACCGCACTGACTATCGCGGTGCTGAACTACGACACCGTTGCCCAACCGGCTATCGCGGTTAAGTATGCCGAACTGCCTTACGTGGTGAATGACTATTACACCATCCCGACAACCGCACTGGTAGGCACGCCGTTTGAGGTGGTAGTACGCCAGGGCGACGAGACTGTCTGCACGTTCTATAAATATACCATCCTGGTATCGGAATGTAACAAAGCAGCAGACTACGTGGCTACTATCTGTGAGGATCAGCTGACCTATACGGACTACGGCTTCTCCATCGACAAAGCGGACATGCCTCTTGCCGGAGCAAGCAAGCAGTACTTCCGCCAGTCGAAGGATGAGCAGGGCTGCGACAGTCTCATCTCGCTGACGCTGAATGTGCTCAAAGCCGATACGACCTTCGTGCCGGTGGCTATTCAGAATATCGACCTGCCCTACACCGTGGACGAGTTCTACACCGTTCCGGCGGATGCAGCGGTCGGTACGCCGTTCGAGTCAACTGTCAAGACCGGCGATTGCGCATACCATACCTACCAGGTTTCTATCACCAAGTGTGAGATACCGGTTTCGTATGAGGATGCTATCTGCGAGAGCCAGGACGAGTACAACAAGTACGGCTTCCTGATTGCCAAGGCGGACATGCCTCTTGCCGGTGCAAGCAAGGCTTATACCCGTCATGCGCTGGATGAGGTAGGATGCGACAGTGTCATCACCTTCACCCTCTCCGTCATCCCGAACGACACCACGGTACGCACCGTCAATATCGACAACACCCGTCTGCCGTATGAGGTGGATGCGTACTACACTGTGCCGGAGGATGCCGTCATAGGTGAGACCTTCGAGAAGGTGATCCGTCTCGACGAAGACGAGTGCTCGTACCGCAAGTATGTAGTGACGGTCAGCCAGTGCAGCAAGAACTTCAACTATGCTGAATCGCTCTGCGAAGACCAACTCGGCTTCGAGGGCTACGGATTCACCATAACGGAAGAAGATCTGCCGGCTGTAGGCGGTAACAAACAGTACTTCCGCCAGAACCGGAGCGAGATAGGTTGCGACAGTCTCATCACGCTCACCCTCTTCCGCAACCCGAACGACACCACGGTTGTTCCGGTCAACATCAACAACACGCAACTCCCCTACACCGTAGATGCAAACTACACCGTGCCGGTGGAGGCGTTGAAGGACGGATCGTTCGAGGTAGTGATGAAGATTGGCGACAACGGCTGTGCATACAACCGCTATGTGGTTACTATCACCGTCATCGACTGTGCTAAGGACTACAACTATAACGCTTCGGTATGCGAGGGCACAACTTCGTACGAGGGTTACGGCTTCACCATCACGGCGGACGAGATGCCTGCCGGCGGCGAGAGCAAAGACTTCGTACGCCGCAACCCGGATATGCTCCTCTGCGACAGTGTGATCACCCTCACCCTGACTGTTACCGCCCCGGATACCACGGAGATTCCTGTGGACCTCTGCGCGGATCAGACTTCTTACGAGGGCAACGGCTTCGTCATTGAGACGGCTGATATGCCGGCTGCCGGTGAGACCAAGAGTTATTACCGCAAGGAGCAGAATCCGGACGGCTGCTATGCCGTAACGGCATTGGCGCTCTCCGTAATGGCTCCGGATACACTCACCCATGACTCTGTCACGGTAAAACCGAAGGAATTGCCTTACCTCTGGGAAGGTACGGAGATCCTTGCCGCGGATACAGAGCCGGGCGTTTATGAGGTGGTGCTCAAGCTCACTGACGACGCTTGCAGCTATGACCGGTTCATCATTACAGTGCTCAATCCGGAAGCGCTCATCCAGATAACGGACGGCGTGGAGCGTATTGAACTCTTCGATGCCTTCGGTCATAAAGTGGCTACACTCACCCGTGATAGTGACCTCAAGTCTCTCACGCTCCCGCAAGGGGTATATATGATACGTACTACGATGACCAGTGGCGCTGCCAAGACAGGCAAGTGCGTCATCCGGTAGTCGCTTTTATACGGATAGCCCGATTGGGTTCGGGCTATCTGACTAATTTGGTAATGTCCTGAAATCCTATGAAACGCTTGTGCATCATACTAATAGCCCTTGGGGCGGTCACTACGGTATATGCCGGCGCGCGGTCTTCGGCCGACGCGCTGCGCATTGCCGGGGAGTTTGTATCCAACAGCGTAGCGGTCCAACAGCCTCAGCGGTCCGGCAGTCCGAAGGACAGTCTTACAGCACAGTGGTCTTATATCGCCGACTCCTCGGCGGTCTGCTTTGCCGTCAATACGGAGAAGGGCTTTGTGCTCGTCGGCGCGGATGACCGTCTGCCTGAAGTACTGGGCTACAGCGACAGCCGCTCTTTTGACCCTTCGGACATGCCACCGGCATTACGCTTCTGGATGCAGTGCTATGAGGAAGAATTGAGCAACTCTCAACTCTCCATTCTCAACTCTCTCAACTATCAACTCTCAATTTCCCCTCTCCTATCCTCCCAATGGAACCAGTCTGCGCCTTATAACAATCTTGCACCCGCCTATAACTCCTCCGGTGCCAAGTCGGCTGCCGGATGTGTGGCTACGGCGATGGCGCAGGTGATGAATTACTATCGGTACCCTGCCTATGGTACCGGCTCTCATTCCTATCTTTGGGTATGCACGGCTACGCCCGAACTCAGTACTACCTTGTCGGCGGATTTCGGCCAGACGGCGTACGACTGGGCGAATATGCTGGACTCCTACAAATCCGGCTATACCTCTGCGCAGGCAACTGCGGTGGCAACCCTGATGTACCACTGCGGCGTAGCGGTGGAGATGGGCTATGGGGCTTCTTCCGGTGCCTATACCGAGAGAGTGCCGGCGGCTCTGAAGACATGGTTCGGCTATGACCCGAACTACCAGCGTATCCGCAAATCCATGTACCCGGCGGACAGCCTCAATGCCATCATCTATAGCGAACTGGCTGCGAAAAGACCGGTGCTCGTCAGCGGCTTCAATGACGAGGGAGGGCATGCCTTTGTATGCGACGGAGCGGACAGCCGCGGCTATTTCCATATCAACTGGGGCTGGGGAGGCTCCAACGACGGTTACTATCTCCTCTCCGCCCTCAATCCCGGTAAGGCGCAAGGCATAGGCGGTACTACCAAAGGATACAACCAGTCCACAGCCTTCTATATCGGCGTGCAGCCTGCGGGCAAACAGACACCGCCTGCCGTCCCCCAGATGGCGGACAGCCTCTTCACCATATCGGCTACCTCCTTCAGCCGCTCGGAGACCTTCACGGTCTCGGTCTATAAGATGCAGAACTTCGGACTGACGGACTTCAGCGGATCGTATGGAGTGGCGCTCTATGACGAGGACGAGAAGGAACTGGTCTCGGTCCTCAAACAGCAGGATAACTATTCCCTTTCCGCTGGGTATTACCGTACTACGGTGGCTGCACTCTCCCGGCTGACCATCCCTTCCTCCGTGCCCGACGGTAATTACCACCTCTGCGTGGTCTATCGGAATGCCGACTACGGCTGGATGCGGATGATGAGCACGGCGGATGATTACTACCTCTCCCTCTCTATAGCGGATGGCAAGGTTTCCATATACCCCAATAACGCGGAACCGGAACTGACCCTCACGGACGCAATCTCGTTCGGACAGGACGTGAACACCGACTCCATCCCCATGACAGGAAAACCCCTCTCCTTCACCGTCAAAAACACAGGAGGAACCTTCCGCGGGGAAATATCCGCACGTATCTATAAAGGCGCGTTCTCCAAAGGACAATATGAGATTGTCAGTGAGGTGGTTATCCGCCGCAACGAGACGTTCTCTTCCGCGCTGCAGCAGACCTTTGACGAGAATCTCCTGACCGATACCCAGTATAAGATGCGGCTCTGCTGGAGAAAGGATGCTGATGACAGCTGGCATAACTTCACTCCCTCCGAATACGGCGAACTGCCCTTCAAACTCTGTATCCCGCAGGACAAACCCGATGACTCGGGAGTGACTACGGCATTGGAGCTGCACGCTGCGGATCAAGACACGGACGGCAAGTATATGCGTGACGGACGTCTGTTCATCCGGCGGGACGGGAAGACATATAACGCGCAAGGCATGTTGATGAAATAATATAAATGGGATTATGACAAAACAGAAAAAGAACATTCTTCATTCACCGCTTATAGTAACCGCCATGCTGGCGTGGTTGCTTCTTCCGGCGTCGCTCTATGCGGGCGTCAAGGACGAGAGTCTGCATTTTCTTACTACCGAAGCCGGAGTCGGCTATTCGGCTCTGCTCCATTCTTCGGATCTGGGCAAGTCCTCCGGACTGGCGGGAGGCAAACTGCAACTGGGATATGAATGGAATTACCGCAAGCTCCTCGTCCATACGGGTCTCGAGTTCGCCCTTCTCAGCGACAAGGCGGATGTGAACCCCTTTACCATGACCTCGGATTATACCTATGGTCTGCCGGCTGGGCAGAAGATGACCCAGCATTTCGCTTTCAGTTCCTACACCTCCTCGCCGATAATGGGGCAGGTGAATATCCCTGTCCAGGTAGGTGCCGTCTTCGCCAAACGCTACTATTTCCTTGCCGGTGCAAGGATAGGCTTGCCTGTCCTCCGTCCGGCGCAGGTGCGTTCGACGGTCACTACCTCCCTCACCGACGATGCACTGATAGGCGAGCTGAACGGCGTGCATGTGCATGATGCCTATACCTCGGATGAGAAAGCGTCGCTCCAATGGCCGGCGGCAACGGTCAATGCGCAGCTCTCCGCGGAGGTCGGACTGGTGCTGAACTCTTTCTGGGAGAAACCGGAGCCCGCCAAGAAAACGAAAGGGCGCTCTGCTGCCAACAGCCGTTCCTCCAAACAGGCGAAGAAACCGGTGCTCTTCCGGGTCGCGCTTTTTGCGGATTACGGAATTACCTCATGCCTCGCCTCAACGGAGCCGAAACCGCTGGCAGAGGTGGCGGAACCGAGACAGATAGCTTTTAATGACTATTTCGCCGCTTCCGGCGCGAAGGTGAACTCCCTACTCGTAGGAGCCAAATTTGCCGTGCTCTTCCAGCTCAATGACCCCAAACCGAAGAAGACCAAACCCATGCCTTCTTATTTCGATATCTATATTGCGGATGCCGAGACGGCGCAACCCGTTCCCGCTTCGCTGAAGATATACGACCAGGCTAAGAAACGCTCGGTTGTCAAGGAGGCGAAGAAAGGCCACCTCCGCCACCGCGCTAAACCCGGCGCTTATACCTTCACCGCAACCAATGACCGTTACTTCCCCTTCACTACGGAGGCTACGCTGGCTCAGGAAGGGATCACCGACACGCTCCGTTTCGCTATGCAGCCGAAACCCGTACCGGTGGATACACCGGTCATCGATATCCCTATCGAGGTCGGCACTACCGTTGTATTGCATAACCTCTTCTTCGCTACCGGCAAGACGGTTATCCTGCCCGAGTCGGAGCAGGCGCTGGACGAACTCGCTGCCTTCATGCAGGAGCATGGCGAAGTCACCGTCCGTATCACGGGACACACCGATGACGTAGGCTCGGAGCGCTCCAACCAGATACTCTCGGAGGGACGTGCCAATGCCGTCCGCAACGAACTCCTCAAACGCGGTGTCGCTCCTGCCCGGATAGAAGCGGACGGCAAGGGCGAGACGCAGCCTATTGCGGATAATAAGACCGAAGAAGGACGTGCTAAAAACCGCCGTGTAGAGATAACTATCATCTCCACCGGCTCCGAGCAAATCCAACAACTCCGCGACTGACATGGATACAACAAGCACCGTGCCGCATAACTGACTATGCGGCACGATGTCTGTCGTATAACCTCTTTCTCCACAAAAAATAAAATAATTTTATGTTATTCGACATTTTGCTTGCAGATGTCGAATTTTTTTTGTAACTTTGCGCCCGATTTGTTCGGGCGCGTACGAGATACGTATATATAGGTACGCGTGCGAGCGCCGGACATTAAAAATGCATTATGGAGAACACAGTTAGTTTGTTCCGTCGTTATTCTGACGGAGGAGAGTTTGTATCGGAACCGGAATCGTATTCTACCGGGTCGCATAACTGACTATGCGGCCGGGCTTGCTGTATCTGCATACTGCATCCATCCATAGTCCCGCCTCAGGACTATAAACAGAGGCAAATCACCGGCTACCAAATGGTACATGGTAAATTCTCGCATCCTTGCGAGAACCAAAAGAAAAACACTTTGTCCCTTGCCGTCGGATTTTATCCGACAACAAGAAAAACATCATACATTTTTCTCGCATCCTTGTGAGAATCAAAAAATAAACTCTTCGTCCATTAGGTCGGATGCTATCCGACAATAAAGCATCGCCCATGCATGGGCGATCAAAAAAGCAGCATCGACCAAGCTTGGGCGATTAAAAAAAGCAGCATCGACCATGCATGGGCGATTAAAAAAACAGCATCGACCATACATGGGCGATCAAAAAAAGCAGCATCGACCATACATGGGCGATTAAAAAAAGCAGCATCGACCAAGCTTGGGCGATTAAAAAAGCAGCATCGACCATGCATGGGCGATTAAAAAAAGCAGCATCGACCAAGCTTGGGCGATCAAAATAAGGAAATAACACTAACTTAAATATAATGCATTATGAAAAATTTACTTAATCTTAAAGGACTGTGTCGGAGCAGTCAATTAGCACTCAATCCCGACGGTCAAACGACGGTCGAACGACGGTCAAGGCTAATGTCTATTATCTGTCTATTCCTCCTCACCCTCGGTGCCGGACAGATGTGGGGTACTGGAACAGCAACAACGGTGTATTATGCAATAAACACCAGTTATACTGTCAAATGTAATTATGCACAATGCGGCGACTGTAACAGCGGTGGACAAGGTTGGTGGGGCACTGTAACGATGACCAAGGTAAGCGGAAAAAAATACAATGGCAAAGACATCTATAAAGCAGAATTCACCGACCAATATAATGGGTTGGCATGTATGCAATTCCAATTATATGATGGAAGTACTTGGCAAAGTCAAGACGAAGCATTCTGTAATTCATGGACAGGAGTTGATACTTATAATGGAAAATTATGGGATGGTGACAGCTGGGAAGCATATAGATGGGATCAGATAGGTTTTGAAGATAACGCATCGACTAATTTTATATCATACTACAATGGTGCCAATCGGACTTGGGGTGTTAGTAGAAATAGTCAAGCGGCATATGATTTAGGCACTATTTCTACCCTGTACCTCAAAGGGTTCCAAACTCACATGTATCAGAATGCAGATTTAATCTCTGGTGACGTGAAGATGTATTACCAAATCCATCGTCAAGCAGTCAGCGATGGAGATTATACTTTGTATGAGCAAAACAATTGGTCGGATTGGTTGGTGGATACTAAAGAAAATTCAGGATGGAAAGATGGTTGGAGACATCCCAAATTCGGACATGACAACCTAAATATTAACCTTTTGTCCGGTTTGTATAGCGGCAAATATGTCTTACGTTTCTTCATGAAAGAAGAAGGCAGTACTTCATACTTGAATAACGGTGATGGTTCAAACTATTCTCTCAAATGGACCATCGGTGTTCCGGCAATGGCAACGCATACTTGTACATCCGATGGCTCCGGTAATGGATCAAGTGAGACTCCATTTACTAAAGCAGTAGGCAGCAATTTGACAATAACAATTGCTGGAACCCAATCGACGCGGGACGATAACTCTGTACTGTATGTTAGTTTTGATGGTGGCTCGTCCTATTCCACCACTACGACACATACCATTAATAGTATTACATCAACAAAGCAATCGCTGTCTATTAAGGCAAAGTACCGTAATAATACGGACGATATAGATGGTACTATATATGATTTCGGTACGATTTACTATCAGGGAACAGCGACTCCGAGTTTGGCAATTAGTAGTTTCGAGCAAAACGAAAGTACTGTCACAGCAGCTAACTCTGGCTCTACAGTAACTATCCATGCCAGCCGCGAGAACGCAGGTACAGCAGAGATTACCTACGAGTATAGTACCAGCAGTACGTTCGCTTCTGATGTACACACTATAGCGTCCACCATTTCTACATCGCAATCATGGACATTACCTGCTTGTACATCAACAACCACGTATTACGTGAGGGCTTCCATGACATATAGCGCTACTAATTATAGTGATATAGAATCATTTAAGGTGTATGGAAAGAAGACAATTAAAGTAAAGAATACCAACGGTTGGTCTCCGTTCTACATGCACCGTTGGGGTGGAGATCGTGCAGATACGGGATTCCCAGGCGAGGATGATCAAATATCCGATTATGGTACCGGTCAGTGGAAAGAGGTAGTGCTCTATTCATCTAATGACAACTTCATCTTTGTTGACGGAACAAATACGAGCAACAAGAATAGCGACCAAACATACGCAGGTGTGACAGATGGTGCATGCTATGAGATTGCATCCGGAACGGGAGTAGTGGCATTGAATAGCACCCTTAATTGCCCTGCAAAGCCGTCATTAACGACGACATCCACTCCGTCGGCGAATAACTATACGACCGCGACGATTGCAGGAAATATATCGTCCAACGGCAACGATAATATCACCGATTATGGTTTCTATTGGGGTACATCTGCAACTCCAGGCACAAAAGTGCAAAAAGGTAATAGCAACTACACCGGCGATATCAGTCATGATTTGACTTCTCTCACTCCGGGTACAACGTACTACTATCGTGCGTATGCTGCTAACGGACAAGGAGAGACGCTTGGTACTGTATATAGTTTCAAGTCACCGTATAAAGTTACTATCTCTCAGTCAACCGGTTGTAGTTCGATTTCTCCTAGCGGCACACAATACACGTCCGGTTCGATTAACCTGACCGCTGATGCAGCAACAGGTTATACCTTTAGTGCGTGGGAGAAGACAAATGGTGATCTGAGCAGTGCTGCTACTCCGAGTGCCGGAAGGAACACTGTTACCTTTACTCCGACAAGTGATAACGCAACAATCACAGCTACATACGATGAGGATATGCACGCTGTTGATATTGTAGCCAATGATGCTTATGGAAACTCACATGGTAGTGTATCGGTCGACAAAGTCAATGTTGGTATTGCAACGGTATCTGAAGAAATTACTGCAACTCCGGAAAACAAGGCATGGCGCTTCAAGCATTGGGTGATTGCTCCGGGCATCAGTGCAGCAGATGGTTATGATACACATTCCAATCCGCTCAAGATAAATGCAACCAGTGATGATATCACCCTCATCGCGTACTTCGAGCCGCGTTATGCGCTGATGGGTTCATTGGCTGAGGATGGCGATCCGGCCGGTGGTATGCCATATCCGACCTGGAATGATGGGGCTGCAGCTGACTTTGAGGTTTTTGGTTTCGATGCAGTAGATAAAGAAGATGGAGTTGATTTACGTTGTACTCGCACATTGGAACCGAACAAAACCTATAAGTTCCAAGTATATGATCGTGAAATTAAGACCCTTGATGCTGAAAATTATCATACTCGTCTTGGTTTGAGTTCGGCAACCGTACTTCCGGCCAGCGATAGCCGCGAACTGACAGTAGTCAACGGATCCGGTGATGTAAGAATCCAGACCGTCGGACGTGGTAATTATACATTCAAAATCACGAAACTCTCCAGTGATGCCACCTATAACCGACCGACAATTACAGTTGAGCGTCCATCGTCTCATCTTGTTTCGATTGGTCAGGGATATGTTGATATAGATGATGTGGCTCATAGCAATAGTACTACCGGTGGTACGCTATCAGCTGAGGCTACAGAAAGTGGTACAACGATTGCTATCACCAATGGTAAGTATATTGCTAATGATGGAAGAGTGGACTGGACGGTAGATCCTGCGGACGGTTATACGCTTGATAAGTATTATGGCTATGCTGATTTCTCCGATGGTGGATTTACCTTTACCTATATTGATTCGGTTAATGCCGCAGTTAATGTGTATGCGAAGTTTGTAGAGACCTCGACGGCTGTGACGATTAGCCATAACACGCACGGACATGTAACCGTAGGCGGAGTGACGGCTACCAGTACGACCGTTGGTATCACGACCACACGTGCACTTGTCGCTGTTCCTGATGCCGGTTATTATTTCGCCGGTTGGACAGTACCTGATGGCGCTGACTTTGAGCTGCAAGATAAGAGCGAGACCGAAGATGCAGAAGTAACGCTCCATGGTCTCGGCGCCGGTACTGCCGGAACTCTGATTGCCAACTTCGTGGAACTGGACAAGATCTATTTCCGGAATATCTTTGACGACGGAGCGGGAAATGTAAGCCGCTGGAGTAACGTGTATGTCTATTTTGACTACTCATGGGATGGAGATAAAGTTCACACGAACAGCAATGCTGCTTATAAAGTAGCGATGACCAGAATCGGTTCAACGGATGTATATTACGGATATGTGCCGCGAGCTATTACCACATCCGGAAATAAAAAAGTTGCTTTCTCGGATACAGACTTTACAGTAAATTATACATTCTATAATGTTACAGCAAGTGGCTCTAAGGGAGCAGTACGTAGTGATTATAGCCCGTTGCTGAATATGTTTGTTCCTTATCATACTCCGAACCAAACAAACAATAACGGTGTAGATTATTACTCCAACGGTTACTGGATGAAGTACGATACCCGCGCATCGCAAGGCGCAGGGTACTATTTGAAGGTTTATAACAGCAGGAATAACTACACAGAGAAGGGTGAGTTTACTGCCAATACCGATGATGCCACCATGATTCGTTTCCAAGTTCGTGTGGATAACACCAATGCTGATAAGACCCGCTTCATGATAACCTCCGCCGGAGGACTGAACTATTTGGCAGCTGCTACGCCGACATCTACCGCCAATAGCGACATAGACCTTAATGAAGACACACGCACGTTGACAGGTAATGATGTCTATTTCCAACTGACAGCTACTTCCGAGGGTTTCTACACCTTCATCCTTGACCAGACGGGCGATAAGATGAAGCTGACGGTTGATTATCCTGTCAGTCCGGGTGACTACCGTCTGAAACACACGTACTCAGGACGCAACAAAGCCAATACAGCCGATTCGACCTATATTACCTATTCGGATGTTATCAAGGCTTCGACCGCCGGTACTGCCAAGACTTATTCCATGTATCTAAATACGGGCGGTGAAGAAACCTTGGTTCTACAGAAATGCGAGCGAATCAACAACACTACCCAATTGCCGGAATGGAGCGAAGGGGACGCGACCAATCTGTCTGCTGTTTTAACTAAAGTAAGATCGGATGATAATGGCGTATACCAGTTTGATGTAACCGTTAGTGCGGATAAAGTAAATACGGTAGATGCCATCAAGAAATACGAGGGCAACTATTACATCAAGACAGACTGCGCTCCCGGCGGTTGGGTGAACTACACGCAGAACGCAATGGAGGCGAACACCATCAATGCTACTGCTGCCGGATATGACTATTATTTCTTAAAGTGGATTGACAATACCGAGACCAATGTGAAATGCGTTATTGCCAATGACTTTAACAACGAGTTGAGCGATACGCTGAAATCAGATGCTATTCTGACGCGTAACGGAGAGGCTTACCAGACCCTTCCGGAAGCTGCCAGTGTCCGTTTCAGTTATGACAGCAAGACCAACACACTCAAACGTACTTACTTGCGCGGCTCTACGTTGTCTGAGAACTTCGTCACTTTAGTGCCGAATGCAGCAGAGTATGTGTATAGCGCAAAGACCTCTGGCACAGACTACTATTCCTCCAATCCGAAGTTTGCGGATAACGGCAACTGGACCTACCAGATGGATGCATGGGTTTATCCGGGTGCCAAAGGTGGTGTGCAGACCAGTTATCCGGGAGTGGATCCCGTGACAATTCAGACACTGGTTCCCATGGACAACGACCTGATGGGCGGTACCAAACCTGTGTCCGATCCGGTGCTCTACCACGTCCGCCTGGTATATGATTTCAAGACAGATTACCTGATGGCGGCATATATTCCGGACGCTACAACACCCATCACGACAGAGATAGACCTGCAGTCCGATATGATGTATGTCCGCAGCGGTGTAAGCAACGGTACGCAGTTGTCGTTTGATGAGAATAATGGCAAACTAACTCATGTCCGCCGTGCATATGCAGCAATCCAACTGCCTAAAGACGAGATGGTCGGGCAGATGACTACGTGGAGTGCTAACGATTATCGGGCATACAAATACTGCCGGTACTATATCTCCTTCCCGTTTGATGTGAATGTACGTGACATCTTCGGCGTAGGAACTTTCGGGAATGAGTATATCATCAAGATGTACAACGGAGCCAAACGTGCTCAGATAGGCTGGTTTGCCGAGACAGAGACATTCTGGGAGACTCTGACGATAGACAGCGTGCTCCATGCATACCAGGGTTACTGCCTCATGCTTGACAGAAACGCCTTCAATGATGCTTCCAACGGAGTATGGACCAACATCGGTACAGGCGGTTCCACATTCCTGTACTTCCCGTCCAGCAGCACGGCTATCGGCGAGATAAATGGCAACGGCGGCACCATTCCGGTTCCAACCCATACGTGCACAATAGACCGTACATTCGGTACGCCGGTAAAGAACCACAAGAATACGGACTCCAACTGGAACCTTATGGGCTTTGCTCCTTATGCTAACGCAAAGAAGACAGGCGAAACACTGGCATACTATGTCTATGAACCAGAAGGAAACAGCTGGACATCTGCCAACACCTCAGAAACTAATAACTTTAACTCTATGCACGCTTATATGGTACAATGGGGTGGTGATTTCAACTACATACAGGCTCCTGATGTACCGTCATCCGTAGCAGCACGCAGAGTAAAAGCCCAGAAGAAAAATGATTTCATCCGTCTGGAGCTGCTCTATAACGGGGCAAAAGCAGACCATGCCTTGATAAAGATGACAGACGGTGCAGATAAGGACTTTGTCCTCAATGAGGATATGGGCAAGATCATCAATAGCGGCAAACCGAACATATACGTCTATGCCGGCAACTACGATGTAGCTTTCAGCCAAGTGCCGGAAGAGAGCCAGACGGTGCAGGTCGGTGTAGTCATCCGTAAGAATGGCACCTACACCTTCTCGATGCCGTCGAACTTCGACGGAACAGTCACGCTGATTGATAACTTTACGCAGACGCGCACCAATCTTGCAATAGAGGATTACGAGGTGAGCCTGCCGAAGGGAGAGATTAACGACCGCTTCCTGTTAGAGATCAATATCCGCCAAGTGCCGACAGCGATTGACGGCGTAGAGGGCGGTTCGCTCAAGGACGGCAAGGCGCATAAGTATATCGAGAACGGAGCGATGTATATCCTCCGCGATGGTAAGATCTACGATGCCCGCGGAAACAAAGTAAAATAACTAGTTTCACTAGATTCACTAGTTCTACTAGTTTCACTATAAAACAATAAAAATGCATTATGGAAAATAGTTTAAAGATGATGGCGGTAGGCATACTGATGGTATGCCTGCTGCCGCTGACTGCTCTTGCGCAGCAGCAAGAATGGCAATCGACCTCTACTATGCAGGGGTCAGGCAGCGCCTACTCCTCCCAGGTGACAGCGGTGGGAGCAACTTCAGTAGGCGGGATGGCAACAACCACAAACGGTCCGGCAAGAGTCAATGGCCCGCGAAGATCCTCAGCAGACTACGGAGATGATACCGAGGTAAGCACGGAAGATCATGATAGCAGCTCCCCTGTCGGCGATGCGGTGCTGCCGCTGATGCTGATGGCGTTTGCTTTCTCCGGCATCCTCTACTTCCGCCGACGCAAGACGGCGTAAGGAGGCTTGCCTGAGCATGAGCGGTTGTCCCGATGAGGGGGCAAAAATGGATGATGAGAGCAAAAAATCGACATAACACTTGCGTATGTCGATTTTTTGTAGTACCTTTGCAGCAGATAGAAAGGGCTGGTTCGTGAAAAGGAGGGCTGTCCCAATGATGGGACAAAAGTGCATGATGAGAAGAGAGATGGATAATAAACCGTATATGACACCGGAAGGGTGGAAACGACCGGTTGACCCTATGCGACATCACAGAGAAACGCATTGGGACTATAAAGGACGAGGGATATACCATGTCACTCTTGTTGTGGAGAAGCATTACCCTCTCTTCGGGCAATTGGCGGGCGATAGCCCGGAAAATGCGTATGTAGAGTTGAACTGCTTTGGCAAACAAGTGCTGGAGAAATTGCAGGATACGCCTCGTATATATGGTGAGAAAGGATATGCGGTTAAGATTCTGGCATCGCAGATCATGCCTGATCATGTGCATATCGCGATACAAGCCTTGGAACAACTACCGAAGAGTATAGGGATGGTTATCCGCGGATTCAAAAGTGCTTGCACATCGCTTTATAAGCGTGAGTATGCAACGGGTTGTCCCGATAATGGGACAAAAGGGTATGACGAGGAAAGGAAGGAGAGAAACATCATGCAATTTTCTCGTATCTTTACGAGAACAGGGACGATATGGGAACAACGACCGGAGCATTATCACGAGCGGATACTCCATCCTAATAGCAATATCTCTGATATGATAGCCTATATTCAGGATAATCCCAGGCGCTTGGCTCTAAAAAGAGCTCATCCGGATTTATTTAAAATACAGGAAAATATCATATATAAAGGAATGGAGATACGGGTAATGGGAAACCGGTTTTTGTTGGATAAACCGATGAAAGAGGCGTTTCATTGCTCACGAACATTAGAGCAGAAGGAGATAGAGGCTCTCCGAAATCAATGCCTCGCTAAAGCAGAGGAAGGAACCATATTTATATGTGCAGCAATATCAGAGGGAGAGACACTGATATGTCGGTCCATCCGTGAGCACGAGCTGCCGCTGATAATCATATTAGCGGAGGGATTTCCCGATGAAAAGAGCGAACATTACCCATATTTCAAACCAACCGGAGTTTATTTTGAAGCTTGTGCAGAAGGACGATTGCTACTGATCGAACCAAGTAGAGATTGGTTAGAGAGTCCGGAGATAACAAAGAAGACAGAAGCAAAGGTAGGAAACATCCCCCGCGAAAGCAAGCGATGGCGGTTTGTGGCGATGAATTATATAGCAGAGATGTTAGCCTGAGCATGAGCGGTTGTCCCGATGAGGGACAAAAGTGGATGACGAGGAAAGGATGGAGAGAAACATCATGCAATTTTCTCGTATCTTTACGAGAACAGGGACGATATGGGAACAACGACCCTATCCCGATGAGGGGACAAAAATGGATGATGAGAGCAAAAAATCGACATAACACTTGCGTATGTCGATTTTTTGTAGTACCTTTGCAGCGGATTTTTAAATAATACAATATATTATGCAAGACAATATACACGCGTTTCCACATACAGGAACGGCGTATAGAAGCACAATCTATACGCCGTTTACTTTGTCTGTACCTTCCGAGATAGGGATGAGCGGCAGCGGTTCTGCCGGGGAAGGAGAGGACGGCAATGCAGCTCCTCAGGGTGCGCCGCACAGGGCGCCGGTGGTGTTCGAAGAGGACGGATGGACAGAGAGCGCGGACGGATTGCAGAGCACGAAGAATAACCCGCTGACTGCCACCACGCCGGTAGGCGAGCCGTGGGTGATGCTTTTTCTGGCGATAGCGTATATCTTTCTGCGCGGCAAGCGGTTGCGCACAGCAGCCATGGTGCTGTTATTAGCGGCCATACCGGCTGCGGCTACGACAGTCCGTCTGGATATACAGAACAGCGCTGTCCGTGCGGGTGAGAAAGTGATTGTTGCGCCTACCGTGACATCTGCTCCTGAGGGGAAGTCGTTTCTATGCTGGGAGCTCTACCACGACGAGGCGTGTACCCGTCCCGTGGAGGGGGTGACTTTCTCCTCCGAAGAAGCATACTATAACAAGATCTCATTCACCGCCCCTGCCGCCGGCAGGTATTATCTGCAGACGAAGATGCGGTCGTTGGTCTCCTGTACCGGCGAGGAGGTAGCATCGGAGAAGGAGGTATTAGAGGTCTATCCGGACGGCGCGGCGGCAGTGCTGGTACGCAGCCATCAGCGGGCAGGCGTGCAGATAGCGCTGGACGGGGAGCCGGAAGTGCCGCAGACAGTATATGGTGTCATGCAGTTCGACAAAGAGACCATCCATAACGAAGCACTGACTGCATCGCAGCGGTATAACTATTTCATCTCTTTCCCGTTCGACGTGCGGGTGGGGGATATATCCGGTTTCGGCACCTACGGCAGACACTGGCTGATTGAGTACTATGACGGCCTAAACCGTGCGCAGAACGGCTACTGGGCGGACTCGGAGCCCAACTGGAAACGGATAACCGACACGGACTCCCTGCTGCATGCCTATCAGGGTTATCTGCTCAAGCTGAACAGTATCCGTATGGCGGCAGACCAGACAGATATATGGGGCGAAGGCAATGATCATCTGACACTCTATTTCCCGTCTCAAACACCGGTTCTGCTGACCCATGCCAACGAGACGATACCGGCGTTAGGCGGGAGTTACCGCTGCACGATCGACTACTCCGCTACCTTAGGTGCAGCAGGAGATCGTACGATAGATGATAGCTACTGGCGGTGTATCGGTGTGCCGGGCGAGGCGGGGTACAGTCCGGAGGGCGTAGCTTTCGTCTATCAATGCCATCCCAACGACAGCTTGGAGGTATTAGCGGTGGATAAATGGACATACGAACCGACGCACGCCTATCTGACGCAATGCGAGGGTGCCATTGTCTGGAGAGCACCGGGGGCTGGCGTAGCAGCAAGGGGACATAATGCCGGAAGCAGCCCGGCTATACGGATAGAACTGCGTCAGGAAGACAAAGAGAAAGACCGTACGTTTATCCGGCTGAGTGAGGACGAGAAAGTGACTGAGGGATTTGAGTTCGGTGGTGATTTGGCGAAAGAGATGAACGCCGGAGCGAATATCTATACCCTGATCGGTGCTACGCGTGCCGCCGGAAACAGTCTGCCGGAAAGCGGGCAGAAGGTGGTTGTGCCTATAGGCGTGCAGGTAGCCGAGGCGGGAGAATATACGTTTGCCATGCCGGAGAGCGCAGCGGGGAGAAGCGTCATCTTGGCGGATCGCAGCACCGGCACGAGGACGGATCTGGCTCTCGGCAGTTATACGGCAACCGTTCCGCAAGGCTGTACAGACCGGCGTTTCTCGGTAGAGATAACGCCGCGGGCTGCTACTCCGACGGCGGTAGGGAATGTACAAGGAGACGAGGGACAACATACAAAGACCCATAAAAAAATCGTGGACGGTGCGTTATACATCGTCCACGACGGAGAGGTCTTTGATGCCCGCGGCATCCGTATCAGAAACGGAAAGTGGCTCCGATGAGGAAACCTATGCCGTGGTGATGGAAGCCATAGTAGATCTCGTTTTTGCGATGGATGAAATTCTCCAGCTGCGCAAAGAGGACGAGGTTCGGCTGCGGCTCCGGCGCCAGCACCTGCGTGCCGTCCGCATTCACTTTCAGGCGTCCGGCGCTTTTGCTTTTTCCCACCCACATCTCATATTGGGCACCTAAATCCAAATCAATCATCGGTTTGAGGGTGTGCTCGGTATATGCGCTGGTAGCAGCATCCCATGCCAGCGCCTTGCGGGAACCGCT
Source organism: uncultured Bacteroidales bacterium (assembly GCA_902774995.1). Classification (GTDB taxonomy): domain Bacteria; phylum Bacteroidota; class Bacteroidia; order Bacteroidales; family Paludibacteraceae; genus Colicola. Next base: position 41,420 of record CACYKR010000001.1, read on the forward strand.
GAAACGGTTGTCCGAGAAAAGCGACCAGTGTTTGTCAATCCGTCCGTCGATACGCAGGCCCAGTTCCCAGGCAGCGCGGTCATATACGGGTGTCTTGCCCCCCCAGATGAAATAATCGCCATTGAAGTTCACTCGTACGTAGTCACGGTAGTGGTAGTTAATCTGACCGCCTACCTTGCCGCGGTTGTAATCGGCATAGAGGAAGTCGAAGTTACCCGTTCCGTCCGCCAGCAGCACCTCCTGGTTGTTGAGCCGCGCAAAACCTCCATGGAGCTCTATCATCAGGTCGCGGTACGGGCGGATATGGAATCCCAGTTCGGCATCCACAGGCGTGTATGCAGCAGGGTGGTGCTCGGTGATACCCGCCTGGATATAGCGGTAGCGGTTAGTCTCCATGAACTCCTGCAGGTTGCCGAAACCGTGAAAGCCCGTCACATCGGCGTAGAGCGTCATCCATTGTTTGGCGAGCTGCGCCTCGAAATGGACGTGGGGCGAAGGAGCAAAGGAAATGTTGTCCGAGCCGGAGAGCATCTTGCCGCAACCGATATTCATATCCAGATTCACACCCACATGCAGTTGCACTCTCCGTCCCTCCAGTGCATAATACGGCTCCAGACGGATGTTATGCCGGCTGTTGTATTGCGAGGGGGCGATGACATCCGCCAGCGAAGCGAGCTGCATGAAGTTGTTCTGCACATAGAGGTTCGCCCCCACATGGTGGATGTCGGTATGCCAGTCGAAGAAGCCCTTGGTGCGGATCTGGTGCTCGCTTACGGCACCGGGTTTGGTGAAGAGCGCATAGCCCGTCTGGAAGAGGTACTGCACCTCCTGCCGTGCGTTCGCCTTCACGCCCATATACACCTCTGCGGTCCAGAGGGTCGTGGAGTTCTTAGGCAGCGAGGAGGAATATAGGTCTCCGTAGCGGTGGTAATAGATATTCCCGCCGTTGACGCCGAAATAGAGGTCGCAGGTAGCGAAAGTATGGGTGAAATCCATCCCCACTTTCGTCTTGCTGAGCATCAGCGCGTGGCACCAGTCGCCCTTGTGATGCGCATAGACATCGAGGATGGAGCGTTTGCCGTCATCCAGATGGTAGCCGAAGTCGAAGAGCGTCTGCGGATGTCCCAGCCCTCCGCGTACATAGCCGTTGAACGGTGTGCCGGGCGTGAAGCGCGTAGGCTGCGAGAGCATCGGCCGGACGCTTCCCTCAGGGGTGAGGGACGCCGTATAGGTGGAGTACTCCACGGGCGCAGGTTCGATAACGGTCTCTACGACAGCCGGCTTGGTGGATATCTTGCCCGCCGACTGGATCACCGGCTGGAAATCACGCTCCACCGTAACGGACCGGTTCAAGGCACTATCCTGCTGCGCATTTACAGGAGTAAGGAATAAGGAATAAAGAGTCAGGACAAAAATGTGTTTGCTGATAGTAATTCGTCTTTTGTCTTTGAGCAAAGCGGTCTTTATTCTTTGAGCGAAGCGGTCTAATCTGTTATTCTTCATCTTCTACCTCCTTTTCTATAGGTTTCTCCATCTCATCCAGTTCGGCGAGACGCTGGGCAATGAGGGTGGAAATATCATCGCCGGATAGCGTATAGTTCTGCTGCAGGACGAGCAGGTACTGGCGTGCCTGGAAGAGCTCTCCGCGGGTGCGGTTGATGTCGCTCAAAAGAATCAGCGCACGCGCGAGCCAGTATTGCTGGCGGGTGTTCATCTGAGTAAACTGCATCACTTCCGCTTCCGCCTGATCCAACTCCTTTGCCTCGTAATAACTCTGTGCAAGCAGGTATTTCGCCTCTGCGCCTTGCTCTGTACGCACGTCGTCTGCGAGGAGTTTGAGGTCCGGTTGCGCTTTCGTCCAGTTACCCATTGCTATATAAGCCTTGGCGCGGCAGTAGAGCGCTTCGGCTTTGGTCTCGTCCGTGAGCGGTTTGTCGCTCAGGATCTGTTCGGCAATGTCGATGGTAGTCTGGTTGCGTCCCAGGCGCTGGGAGCAGCGTAAGATACCGAGCCGCGCAACGCCAGTGTTCTCGGCGGTAGAAGCCAGAGCATGCATGCGGTAGAAAGCCTCCAGAGCGCAGTTGTAGTCCTCCTTGTCAAAACAGATTTCCGCTACGCGGGTGGCTGCCTCCTCCTGATAGGGGTTGGCGTCTGTTTCCGCCAGAACGCGGTAGGACTCCAGTGCCTCTGTGGTCTCGCCCATACGGTAATAGGAGTCGGCGAGGTAATAGCGCGCTACTGTGCAGTACCGTCCTCCGGCGCAGAACCGTGTGAGGTAATTGGTCAGGGTGAGCGCCGCCTTCCGGTAATCCGCCTGCATATACTGCATCTCCGCTGCGGCGTAGAGAAGGCTGTCCTCCGGCGTGGAGACGGTCATGTTGAGTTTCGCCAGGTCCTTGGTGTAAGCCATGTATTCGTTCACCTGTCCGGTCTCCACATAAAGAGCCTGCAGGGCGTCAAGGGCGGTGTACGCCTCCTCCGTAGCGGGATATTTCTCTATGGTCATGCGGTACGCCGCTATCGCCCGGTCGTTCTCGTGGAGGTTGCGGTAGAGCATAGCCCGCTCCAGCGAAGCCTTGCGAGCCAGCGGGGAGTGGGGATAGGTACTGAGCAAACGGCCATAGGTGTCGATGGCGCTGCGCTCATCGTCCATCTGGAGTTGGGCGCGGGCAGTCTCATAGGTGCCGTCATCCGCATAGTCGGATTTGGGATAGCGCTTGAGCAGGTCGCGCAGCGTCTCGATCTTCTCGGCATACTTATGCTGCAAGCCGAGGGCGTAGCTTTTCTGGAAAAGGGCATAGTCGGCTCCCAACGCCTGCAGATGGCTCACCTGACTGTAATAAGAGATGGCCTGGTTGAACTGGCGGGCGTTGAAATAGCAGTCACCGATGCGGTTGAGCGCGTCTGCGTAGGTAGGTTCGGTCGCTGCTGCTGCGTCTATGTAGGTAGAGAATGCTTCGCGCGCGTCGTTATATTTGGCTTGCGCAAAAGCGCAATACCCCTCCAGGTAACGCGCCATGACATAGTTCTGCGACCGGCGCGCATCTTCCCGTGCAAAGAAAGACGCCAGATCCTGCTCCGCCGCGCTGTAGTTTCGCAGCCGGTAGTTCGCCTCCGCCCGTACGTAGTACGCCTCGGTGGTATAGAGACCGGATTCACGGGTGTGGTTGATGACCTCCGTCATCCACTCCACCGATTGCGGTATCTTACCCTGCAGGAAATGGTCCGCGCCCAGTTGGTAGCGCAGATACTGCTTGGTCTGCAGCATCTTAGGCGTAGGATTGCCGATCGAATCCAGTACACTGATGGCTGCGGCGTAGTTCTTGCTCTGCATCAGTGCCGAACTCAGGAGCTGGTAGATACGACTCTCGTATCGGGAGTCCGGGAAACGGTGCAGAAAATCGTTGAACGCCTTGACGGACTCGCCTAATGCGCTGGAACTCTGGTAGGTGCAGAGGGTGTAGTTGTATGCCGCCTCCTCCGTGATAGCGGGGGTGCGGTTGTAGTTCGCTGCGGCCTGAAAGGATAGTTTGGCCTGCTCCGGCTGGTTGAGCTGCAGGTAGGCGTTACCCATCGTCAGGCACGCGGACTCCGAGACGGAGTCTTTCTCCTGCTTCACCTGTTTGAGCGATTTGACGGCCGCCTCGTACTCGCCTGTCTCATACTCCGCCAGACCGAGCATATACATATCCGTCCGGATAAGCTGCTCTTTGAGGGCGGCAGTGGCGTCCCGGTATTGGCGGAGATGTGTCTTAGCCTCCCCGTAGTTCTTTTGCGCGTAGTATATCTCCCCCAGGATGCGGTGCAACTCGGTGTTATTGGATGCGTCCGGATAAGTACGGAGGAGATTTTCCGCTCTGGCGGTCACTTCTCCGTAATTCTTCTGGGCATAATAAATCTGTACGATATAATAGGGGATGGTCTTGGAATAAGCGGCGTTGTCCTCCAGTTGCAGAAGCGCGGGCAGCGCCTCGTCGTATTTGCCCTGCTGATAGCGGCAATAGGCATAGTAATACAAGGCGCGTGTGGTGTAGCGGCTCTCGGATTTGGAGAGCTGGCCGAAATAGACCGATGCGCGTTGGTAGTCCTGCATCATGAGGTAGGCGTACCCGCGGTAGAACGAGTAATCGGTCTGGTGCGGCCGCGTCAGGGCTTTCGCCTCTACCTGCTCCAGGATCTTGAGACTCTGTTTGTAATGTCCTTTCTCCACCTGCAGCACTCCTTGCATGAAGTTGACTTCATCGGCAAAAGTAGTGTAGGGATATGCTTGCAGATACGTCTTGAGGTCGCGTTGCAGCTGCTTGTCCCGTCCGTCAAAGCGGGCTGCCAATGCGTTGTAGCGCGTCTCCATATCGCTCGTCTGGGCATAACCGCCTACCGCGCATAGAGCCAGAGCAATTGTAATTACGTAATGTCGTAATGACATCATAACGAATTTTGAATTCTTAATTTTTAATTTTTAATTCTCACCGTGCGAGTTTGATTTCATTCCACATTTCGAGCAGTATCTCCTGGCTCTCGCCTGCATCGTGCATGAGGGCGCAACGGTCGATGATACTCTTGTCGGCGTAGTAAACCGGATTGAGGTGCAGTGCGTGCGGGTCAAGCATCTCGCCATCTACTTCGATAGCCTCGTCGCCGAAGAAATAGGAAGCATCTACGGTCTCGGGCCATTCCTCGTCGTCGTTCTGCTCCTCAAGTATCGTGGCGGCGGCGTTCGGTCCGCCTGCGCAGGATACATAACCTATCTCATCCATGTTAGCCAGCGCATTGTCTGCACGGCACATATAATCGATAAAATAGGTGGCGGCTTTCACGTTCTTGGCGTATTTCGGGATTACCCATCCGTCGAACCACACGTTCGAGCCCTCCTGCGGAACGATATAATCGAGCATCACGCCCATCTCGGCAGCCTCCTCGATAGCGAACTGTGCGTCGCCGGACCAAGAGAGGTTGAGCCATGCTTTGCCTTTGGTCATCTCCTCCTTGCCGAAGTCAACCTCCCATCCGCAGATCTGTTTTTTGGCTTTCAGCAGAATATCTTTCACGGCTGCTACACGCTCCGGCGTGATGTCACGTACCAACTCGTCACGGCTCACCTCGCCGCGCTCGATAGCGTCCGCATAAGCATATAGTACCAATACGGAATAGACATCGCGGAAAGCGTCCTTCATCAGAATCCTATTCTCGAACTTCGGATTCAGTACGGCGGCCCAGCTCTGCAAATCCTCGCGGTTCACAAACTGCGGGTTGTAGATAAAGCCGGTCGTGCCCCACATGTAACCTACGGTATAGTCACTCACTTGGATATCCGCAGAAGGCGCCATCTGCTGGAACTTCTCCGTCACGAACGGGGAGATGTTGTCGAAATAATAGATGGAGTCAGCGATCAGTTCTTTCTGGATCGGCTGTACCAGCCCTTTCTTGAGCATGCGCTCGATGATATACTCCGACGGGCAGAATACATCATAGTCCTCATGCCCCACCTCAATCTTGGTGAGTGCTGTCTCGTTGATGTCGAAGGTCTCATAGACCAGCTCCACTTTTTCGCCTGTCTGGTCGTAGTACCACTGCTCGAAGTTCGTCTTCACGTCCTCGTCAATGTAGTCCGCCCAGTTTAGCACTTTGAGTTGGTGAGCACGGTCCGAACCGCCACAGGAAACCATGATAAGGGACAAAGCCACAAGGTACAAAGTACCAAAGATTGTTTTTTTCATTTTTCTTCTTTTTTGTTTTTGAAATTAATATATATCAGTACACTTAGCATGACTAATAGTATGATGGTGAACAGCGGTCTCAACTCCGGTGTCAAGCCGCCCTTGCGTGCGTCCGAGTAGATAAAAGTGGACAGCGTCTCCAGACCTCCCGAACCTTTGGTGAAGAACGTCACGCCGAAATCATCCACGGAGAGCGTCAGCGCGAGTATGAAGCCCGAGAGCATACCCGGCCATAGTTCCGGCAGCATCACCATCCTTAGCGCCTGCGCCGGCGTAGCACCTAAATCCAGCGCCGCTTCATAGGTGTTGGGATTCATCCGGCTCAGACGGGGAAGCACGCTCAATACCACGTATGGCGTACAGAACACCACATGGGCGATGCACACGGTTGCGAGACCTTGGCTCATACCTAATGCCACGAACAGCAAAAAGAGCGATATACCCGTGATGATATCCGGGTTAATCATCGGCACGGAGTTCAGAAACGATACTACCTTGCGTTGCCGCGCACGCATGTTATAGATACCGATGGCGGCGAGTGTACCGAGGATGGTGGAGCTGACCGCCGCGATGAGCGCGATAACCACCGTGTACCAGATGGCGCTGTTCAGACCCGCGTCCGCCTGACCCGTAAAAAGGTTGGCGTACAGGTCGAGCGAGAACCCCGTCCAGTTGCCGAGCACCTTGCTCTTCGTAAATGAGAAGACGGCTATCAAGGCAATCGGAGCGTACAGCACGACCAACAGCAGCCATAGGTAGGCCTGCGAGATATAGTGCCGTCTTTTGCCCATGCGTTGGCGGCGGAGTGTCTCTTGCTCCACCGGCGTCAGCTCTCTCTCCTTGCGACGCTCGATAAAGACGTAGCCGCCATATATGGAGGCTCCTAGAAGCAGCAGACCGGCGAACACAAACCATATCCAGCCGTAGCTGCGCCGGGTCTCGGTAGCCTCGTGCAGGTACTTTTCAAAGGCGTTATACGCATTGTTCACCAGCACACGCTGGGCGCGGTTCTTGATCTCTTTCTTGTTCCGCCATACTGTCCATTGCCCCTCTGCATCGTTGGTGTAACTATAGATACTGTCCCCCCATGCACGCAGGTCTTCTCTGGAAAAAACTCCCGGTCTCCCCTCCTGGGTGAAGATGAAGTCCAATCCGTCTAATCGGTCTGTCTGGTCCAAGAGAACCGGTTCGTCGATGGAGATATTCATTTTCTCGGTGCTATAGACCTCGGGGAAAGTACTGAGCAGTTCCGCTTCTCCCGTTGCCGCCATGCGGAGCGTATAGGTCAGGTTCGACTGCGCGGAGAGAGGAATAAGGAATAAAGAATAAAGTATAAAGACAAGCGTGATTTTCAGCTTTCGACTTTCGACTTTTGACTTTTGACTAACTATCATACCATCCCTCCTTTCTCTCCCTCGGAGTCATTGTCGCCGAAGAACGACGTGAGGCCGATGATAATCAGCAGCACGAGGCTCAGCACCGCGCCGTAGTTCAGCAGGTCAGTTGTGGTGATATAGTCCTGGATGAGGCTGCCGAACAGCTTGATGTTGTTATGCGTCAGCAGCTCCGCGATGGCGAAAGTGGAGACGGTAGGCATGAATACCATCACGATACCGCTATACACGCCGGGCATGGAGAGGGGTACGATGACTTTCCAGAAACTCTGCCACCGGTTGGCTCCTAAGTCGTACGCCGCTTCCACGAGCGAGTTATCCATCTTCTGCAGCGTGTTGTAGATCGGGTAGATCATGAACGGCAGGTAGTCATAGCATAGACCGAAGAGCAGAGCCCCTTCGCCCAGCGGCAGACCGAAGATATTGAATAATTCTACGGTCGCTACCGTCCGCAGCAGGAAATTGATCCACATCGGCAGAATAAACAGCATGGCCATCACTTTGGGTGTCTTGAAATCCTCCTGCGCCATGACATACGCTGCCGGATAACCCACCAGCAGACATATCACGGTGTTGAACACCGCTATCATGACAGAATAAAGGAAAGTCTGAATAGCTTCGCTATGCGTGAAGAACTTCGCGAAATTACGCATGGTGAACTGCCCGTTGATGTCCGTGAGAGCGTAGTAGCCCACCAGAATAAGCGGCAGCACCACGAACAGAAGCATGAATAGTACGTACGGCCATGCCCATGTCCTCCGCGAAGAAACTATCTGAAGAATCTTACTCATGGCTTTCGACTTTCGACTTTTGACTTTCGACTAAGATCTCTTTTGCCGGAATGACGATACCTACGCGGTCGCCGTCGTCCCAGACGTCGTTGGTATTGACATAGATGTCATGCCCCTCGTCCGTGCGGATGGTCAGGTGGTAGTGGTTGCCTTTGTATAAGATGAAATGCACTTCTCCCGAGAGGGTACCTTCCTCCTCGTAGTCCTGCAGGTCGATGGAACGGAAAGGCACGCGTACCTGCACCTTCTCGCCGGGCTCGAAGCCTTCTATCTGTTGCGGCATCACTTCCCATTCGGCGTCAATGAAACGCACTTTGCCGTTCTTGGTCACTTCGCCGTCAAAATAATTGTAGATATAGTGCTCTTTCTTTACGATCTGGATATCTTCGGGTTTGACGAGCATGCCCACTTCCGTGCCCGGCAGGAACTCATGGTAGTCCTGGATGAGGAACTCATAGCCGTCGGGTGTCAGCACGCGCATCTCGTAATGCACGCCCTTGAAGATACAGCTCTGTACTGTTCCGTACCATTTGGTGAACTTGCCCTTCGGCACCCGGTCCTCCTCGTCCAGATCGGCTTGCGAGGCGGCATCCGGACCTTTGTCACTTTGTACCTTGTCACTTTGTACCTTCCAGAGGTAGATGTCCTCCGGACGGATGACTACATCGACGGGTACATCTTCGCCGAAGCCTTCGTCGATACAGTCGAACTCCAGTCCGAGGAACTGTACCTTGCGGTCGCGGATCATCCGGCCCGAGAGGATATTGCTCTCGCCGATAAAATCCGCTACGAAGCAGTTCTGTGGCTCGTTGTATATATCTGTCGGAGTACCGATTTGTTTGATTTCCCCTTCGTTCATCACTACCACGCGGTCGCTCAGCGTCAATGCCTCTTCTTGGTCGTGGGTCACGTAGATAAAAGTGATTCCGAGTTTCTCGTGCAGCTCTTTGAGCTCGATCTGCATGTCATGCCGCATCTTGAGGTCGAGTGCGCTCAGCGGCTCGTCCAGAAGCAGCACCTCCGGCTCGTTGACAATGGCGCGGGCGATGGCGACGCGTTGCTGCTGACCGCCGGAGAGGGTATCGACCTTGCGCTCCTCGTAGCCGGTCATGTTGGCCATCTTCAGCGCGCGCCGCACTTTCTTCTTAATCACGTCGGGCGCCACTTTTTTCAGTTTCAAACCGAAGGCTACATTGTTGAACACATTCAGATGCGGGAAAAGCGCATACTTCTGAAAAACGGTGTTTACCGGTCTCTTGTAGGGCGGTGTTTTTGTTACGTCTTCGCCTTTGAGCAGGATGTCGCCGGAACTGGCTACCTGGAAGCCTGCTATACAGCGTAACAGGGTTGTTTTACCGCAGCCCGAAGGGCCAAGAATAGTGACGAACTCTCCCTTCTTTACTTGAAGGTTGACGTCATTCAGGGCGAACTTGCCATCCTCAAAACGCTTTGAGACATGGTTCACCTCAATGATAAACGGATTTTTTCCCATTTCTTAAACAAACTAAATCGGTTTCTGTGCCCCTAAATCGGGTTTCTGTACTCCGAATAAATCATAAAACGAATATTTTAGTTATACATTTTCGCAGACGCACACAGCGCATACGTGCACACTTGTGCAAAATCGGCGGCAAAGGTACGAAAAAAAAATGATATACGCAAGCGCGTAAGCATATATATACTTTTTTTCGTAAAAAAAACTGCCATTTATTTGCATATATGCGGAAATAATTGTACCTTTGTGCCCTAATTTAGGTATGAACCGTAATAACAATAATTATGATATACAAATTTACTTTTTCCTGTGAAGAGGGCGACCCGAATTTCCGCCGTGTGTTTGAGGCGGATGCGGATGCTACGTTTCTGGATTTGCACAAGGCTATCCTTCAGTCCGTCAATTATACGGATGACCAGATGACTTCTTTCTTCCTTTGCAACGATGAGTGGGAGAAAGGCCAGGAGGTGACGCTGGTAGAGATGGGCTCATCTTTTGAATATGACAATATGGTGATGGAGTCCACCAAACTGAGTGATCTCATCGAGGAGCAGGGACAGCGGCTTATTTATGTGTTCGACCCGATGTTCGAGCGTTATTTCTTCGGCTCGCTCAAGGAGATCAAGCCGGGCTCGATGACCGGCGTGAAGTGCGTGGAGAGCCGGGGCAAGGCGCCGAAGCAGCTCAAGTCGGAAGATCCTCTGGCGGGCGTAGGTGCGAAAGGCGGAAACGACGATTTCATGTTCGACGACGAGTTCAAGGATGAATACGACTTGGGCGATATCGACATGGAAGGTTTCCAGGACTTGAGTTTTGATGACGGCACCATGTTCTAAATGACCGATAGCCAATCACCGAAAAACCTGGTTTTGATTCTCGGTCCGACGGGAGTCGGCAAGACGGAGCTGTCGCTCCGGGTAGCGGAGCACTACGGATGCCCGATACTCAGTTGCGACAGCCGTCAGGTCTTCCGCGGCATACCGGTCGGTACAGCCGCTCCTACAGCCGAAGAGCAAGCGCGGGTGAAGCATTATTTCGTGGCTGTGCGGGAGCTGGAGGAGGACTATAACGCCGGCCGGTACGAGCGGGACGCGTTGGAACTGCTGGACAAACTGTTTCGGACATACCGGACCGTTGTTATGACCGGAGGGTCGATGCTTTATGCCGACGCTGTATGCAATGGCCTGGACGACCTGCCCGCCGTTCCCGCGGAGATACGTGCGGAGGTGAGCCGGCGGTATAAAGAGCAGGGATTGGCATGGCTTCAGTCTGAGGTGCAGCGTCTGGATCCCGCCTATTGGGAGACGGTGGACCGCTCCAATCCGGCGAGGCTGGCGCACTGTCTGGAACTGTGTATGACTACAGGGAGGTCCTATTCGTCACTGCGTTCCGGCATCGTCAGGCAACGACCCTTCCGTGTGCTCAAAATCGGTCTCGCCCGGCCGAGGGAGGAGCTGTACGAACGTATCAACCGCCGCGTGCTGCAGATGGTGGAGAACGGGCTGGTAGAGGAGGCGGAAGCGGTCTATCCCAAACGCCGTCTGAACAGCCTGCAGACGGTAGGCTACCGCGAGCTGTTCGCTTATATGGACGGCGAGTACGACCTGAACAGGGCAATCGAACTGATTCAGCAGAACACCCGCCATTACGCCAAACGGCAGATGACATGGTTCAAACGGGACAAACAGATACAATGGCTGAATGCCGATGATGATTATGAAAAGAATATACATACTATTGATGCTTGGCTGCGCGCTGACGGCGTGCAAGAAGAATAACGTCGATTTCTCCTACTCGCCCTCGGCGCCACGGGCAGGCGAGAGCGTGGTCTTTTCCAACCACTCCACCTCCGGCGAGGAGTGGAGCTGGACTTTCGGGGACGGCGCTCTGACAACCCTCAAGTCGCCCTCGCATGTCTATAAGCAGCCGGGTACCTATTCCGTTACCCTGCAGGTGGATAAGAAATCCTCCTGGACCGCTACAAAGCAGATCACCGTTTATGATACGGTGCCTACTTTCACCTGTGCCGACACGGAGTTTGAGATTTTCAGGGACTATACCTTTACGGCGAATGTCTATAACCCCTATAACTACGAAGTGTCCTATGAATGGAGCTTCCCGCTGAACACGCCTTATGTGTCCCCTTCGGACACGGCGCAACACACCGGCAATAGTTCCATCCGACTCTATTTCACCCGGCCGATGGACAATGCGCCGATATGGCTCACGGTGGTGCTCAACGGAGATACTACGTTAATCCGCAAGACGTTCCGGGTGAAGGACCGTACCGCCCGCTCGGTGCTGATGCGGACGGACGGCGGCGATTACCGCCAGCGTATCTTTGCCGGCCGCGCGGAGACGGCTATGCCTGTGGAGGAGGATGCTTTGCTCACAAGAGAACAGGATACCCTCCAGACCTACAACGGACGTGAGTTCCGCCTGGACAGTCTGGCGGAGGTCTATCCGGGGATGAAGGGATTCCATATAGCGGCGCGCAAGCTGTATTACCGTGCGGACGGGCTCTGGGTGGCTAACCTGGACGGCTCCAACCGCGAGCAGATAGATGCGGCGGATTGCGTCGCCATGACGCTGGATACGGAGACGAACCGTATCTATTGGGCGAATGAAGAAGGCGTATGGTATATGCCGTTCGTGGGGTCGGCAAACAACAAGTTTGTCACTACCCCTACTGTCCTCAACACCATGGGGAATGTAACCAAAATAGCGATCGACAACACACTGCAATGAATCAACCCGAATATATCTTTGAGACCTCCTGGGAGGTCTGCAACCGCGTAGGTGGTATCTATGCGGTATTGAGCACAAGGGCGGCTTCGATGCAAGCCGAGCATCCCGATAAAGTGTTTTTCTTCGGTCCCGATTTCGGCGACCATAGTGACATCTATTTCAAAGAGGACCGGTCGCTCCTCAAGGACTGGCTTTCGACTTTCGACTTGGAACGGAGCGGTCTTTCGTCTATACGTATAGGACGGTGGCAGGTGCCGGGCGAACCGATAGCCATACTGCTGAAGTTCGATGCCCTATGGGCGCGCAAGAATGAGATATATGGCTGGGCGTGGGAGAAATTCCAAGTGCAGAGCCATGCAGCCTACGGCGACTATGACGAGTCGTGCCTCTTCGGCTATGCCGCAGGGGTGGCCATGGAGAGCCTGTATCACTATCTGACTGACAAAACCGGTCAAACAGCGAAGCGTTCAAACAGCAAAACGCTCAAACAGCAGGCTGTGCCTGCGGTATGCGCCCATGCCAACGAGTGGCAGACGGCTTTCTCAATCTTCTACCTGCAGGACCATTGTCCTGAGATAGCTACGCTCTTCACCACCCATGCTACGGGTATCGGACGTTCTATTGCCGGAAACGGCAAACCCCTCTACGACTATTTCGAGTGCTATAACGGCGACCAGATGGCGCAGGAGCTGAATATGGTCTCCAAGCACTCGGTGGAGAAACAGGCGGCGCACCATGCCGACTGTTTCACTACCGTCAGTTATATCACCGCCCGCGAGTGCAAACAGCTGCTGGACAAACAGCCGGATATAGAAACGCCGAACGGCTTTGAACCTACCTTTGTGCCCAAAGGCAAAGCTTTTGACAGGAAGCGGGCGGAGGCGCGGGAGGCGCTGCGCAGGGTAGCCGGAGAGCAGCTCGGCGGAGTGGTGCCCGAAAACGCACTGCTGGTCTGTATATCCGGACGCCAGGAATGGAAAAACAAAGGTATAGATGTCTTTGCCGCCGCGCTGGACAAACTCGCGCAGAAAATCTATCATTCCGGCCAACCGGAACGCGAAGTGGTGGCGTTTGTTATGATTCCTTATCTGGACCGCGCCCCGTCGAGAAAAGGCAAAGTCTCTGCGGTCTTTGTCCCCTATTATCTGGACGGACAGGATCCGCTCTTCGGCATGAAGTACTACGACCTGCTCATCGGCATGGATGTGACGGTCTTCCCCTCTTACTATGAGCCGTGGGGCTACACCCCGCTGGAGTCCTGCGCCTTCCATGTTCCTACCATCACTACTTCTCTCGCCGGCTTCGGAGAGTGGGCGGCACGGCAGAAAGACCAGTATGGCGTGGTGGTGATAGACCGTAACGACTCCAATTTCAACGAGGTGGCGGAGCATATAGCCGACGACCTGCTCCGTTTTGACCGGCTCTCCAAAGAGGAGAAAGCGCGGGCACGCAAAGAGGCGGAGGCGGTAGCCCAAAAAGCCGACTGGAAACATTTCTTCAAGTATTACCGCAAGGCGTATGAGATTGCCCTTGCTCACCGGGATAACCGATTGTCAGAACTCCAAAACCCTACACTCTTATGAGAAAATATACCGTTGTATTGGCGTTGATTCTTTCAACTATCAACTATCAACTGTCAACTATCCAAGCCTGCACCAACTTCCTGGTCGGCAAAGACGCCTCTGCGGATGGCAGTACCATCATCTCTTATGCCGCCGACTCCTACGGCATGTACGGCTTTCTCCATTTCAGTCCGGCGCAGGACTGGCCCGAGGGTGCCACCCGTGAGGTCAAGGACTGGGACTCCGGACGCCCGCAAGGCTCCATACCCCAAGTGCCGCATACCTATACCGTAGTTGGCAATATGAACGAACATCAGGTTACCATTGGAGAGACTACCTGGGGAGGCCGTGAGGCGTTATGGGACACCGTCGGTATCGACTACGGCAGTCTGATATACATCGCTCTGGAGCGTTCCAAGACCGCGCGGGAGGCTATCGAGTGGATGATTACGCTGGTCAATGAATACGGATATGCCTCCGAAGGAGAGTCGTTCTCTATCGGTGATCCGAATGAGATATGGGTGATGGACCTCATCGGCAAGGGTGCCGGACAGAAAGGCGCCAACTGGGTGGCTGTCCGGGTGCCGGATAATGCCGTCTGCGCCCATGCCAACCAGTCCCGTATCACTACGCTGCCCCTTAACGCCAAAGCCAAACTGACTAAGGAACAGAAAAGACTGGAGAAGAAACTGAACTGTAAGATAGTCACCCCTTCCGAGAAGGGGATGGGGGATGTCTGGATGTGGGACAAAAACCTCATCTCGTTTGCTAAAGAGAAAGGATTCTTCTCAGGCGCAGATAAGGACTTCTCCTTCCAGGCTGCATATAACCCCTTCGATTTCAGCGGGCTCTATGTCTGCGAGGCACGCGTATGGTCTTTTTTCAACCATTTCAGCAATGACATGGATAAATATTTTGACTACGCCACCGGCAAGACCTTCAGAGAAAATCTCAAATCTCAAATCTCAAATCTCAAATCTCCCGAAGGCGAACACATGCCTTTGTGGATTATCCCGGACCGCAAAGTCTCCGTGCAGGACATAAAGGAATGTATGCGTGACGAATACAAAGGCACGCCCCTCGATATCACCCAAGGCATCGATGCCGGACCCTGGAACAGCAAACTGCGCTACGGAGGCTTAGGTTTTAAACTTTCAAACCGGGACACAGTCCCAAACAGCGAAGCGCAAACTACGCAGTACTGGTACGAGCGTCCTACGGCTACCCAGCAGACCGCCTGGTCATTCGTCTCCCAGATGAGAAATGACCATTCCTACGGAATCTTCTGGTTCGGAGTGGATGACGCCGCTTGTTCCTGCTACGTGCCGATGTACTCCTGTATCAGCCATGTGCCGGAGTGCTTTGCCCAAGGAAACGGAGACAGCTATACCTTTTCGCCTACTTCCGCCTGGTGGACCTTCAATATCGTGGCGAACTGGGCTTATACCAAGTACAGCCGTATGTATCCCCATATCCGCGAACTACAGCAGGCATGGGATGATAAGTTCAACACCCAGATTGCCGGAGTGGATGCCGAAGCGGCGGGGATGAGCGGGGAAGACGCACGCGCGTTCCTTACTAATTATTCGTGCGCGCAGGCGGAGAACCTCGTAGCCGACTGGCAGAAACTCGGTATCTATCTCTTCACCAAGTTCCTCGACGGACAGGAGCGCAAGGAGGAGAACGGCGGTTTCAAACGCAATCCCTACGGCAACTCCTGCGGACCTGACCGTCTGCCTTTGCCGGAACCCTTCCTCCGCATGGTTGCCCCGGGCATCACCCACGAGTAAGACGCATTCTGTTCTGTCTGATAGCCGGCATTCTTGCCGGCTATTTTCTTCGTTAGTTACGCGGGATAGTATCCCGCATTATATTCTTTGTATTGTGAGCGCTATGTGTCAGCATCGCGTCTTCGTCTATTAGCCCGGCATTTAATGCCGGTATTTTCTTCGTTAGTTACGCGGGATAGTATCCCGCATTATATTCTTTGTATTGTGTGCGCTATGTGTCAGCATCGCGTCTTCGTCTATTAGCCCGGCATTTAATGCCGGTATTTTCTTCGCCTGCTGCGCTATGCGTCAGCATCGCGTCTCCGTCTATTAGCCCGGCATCGGATGTCGGCTTTCGTTGCCTCTCCGCGCGCTCCGTCTGTCGGCTATATATGCCCGTCTTTCTTTTTTTGCTCGTTCCGTTTCACTCCTAATCCGCTACCTCTGCGCTACCTCTGCGCTACCCTTGGGCTTCTTTTGCCTGCCGACACTTCTCCGCTATTCCCCTTTGATTTCGCTTCAAAATACAGTTTTCTTTACGATTTTATACGAAAAGTTTGGTTATTTGCGAAAAAATCAGTATCTTTGCACCCAAAGGGTGCATATAGATCCTTTCCGCTCTGATCGTTGGTGTTATAAGCGATTACATAAAAAGCGTTTATTAGCGCGTGTTTTGGCGGTTCGGAAAACTGCTACGTTCCAAATTGTTATAGTCAAAGCAATGCAACAATAGATATATGCGTAGGGTATATTATGCTCCCGGCAGTGGGAGATTGATATACTTTTTTAGCGTAGGTTCTGTGTTGCTTGTTCGGTTATAACAAAGCTTGTAGCAGAGCCTCTGAACCGCAGGACAAGTAACAAAATACAGGTCCTGCGCTTTTTTTTCTAAAAAATCACACCCCGATTAGGGGATGTGCCCATCTCAACTGTCTTGTTCATAGAATGAGCATATTCGGCAATCATATGGTAGCCGCTCGAAAACGCGAGTTTGAGCAACTATACGACGCGTATAGCCGCCATATCTATGGCTTTGCCTTGCGCCTGACCGGCGGGGATTCGTACCTCGCCGAGGAGATTGTGCAGGAGACCTTTGTACGCCTGTGGGAGCACTGGGACAGTCTCCGTGATCAGCAGGCGGCACTTGGCTACCTCTTCTCTACTGCCAAGCATATCTTCCTCAACTACTGCGAGCACGATATGGTTCGGTATGTCTATGAGGAGTATGTCATGCAGCATGGTTCAGAAGCAACGAACGAACCCGACAACCGGCAGGACGCCCGTTCCCTCGAAGACTACCTCAAGCAAGTCGTCTCGAATATGCCTCCTATGCGGCAACGTGTCTTCACCATGAGCCGCTTCGAACATAAGACCAACAAAGAGATCGCAGCCGCCCTCCATATCAGCGAGAAAACGGTCGAGGTCCACATCACCCTCGCCATCCGCGAATTGAAAAACCATCTAAATGATTAAAAATCTTCCTCCCTATTAGGGGATGTGCCAAGTTCGGCTGTCTTATAGGTAGAAAGGCAAAATTCAATGAAACAATTATTCGAGAAATATCTGGCAGGTAATGCTACCGCTGAGGAGCGGGAGACCTTGCTGCGTCAGCTCCATGCGGACGAACAGCTCGGTGGCTGGCTTCGGGCGGACATCGAGTTTGCCGAGGGCGGCATGCCCGAACCCATACGCGAGCGTATTCTAAATAATGTTTACGCGCGTACACAGCGTCCTCTAATCAGCCGTCGTTGCTGGTCGATAGCTGCCGTCATGCTCATCCTCATCATCTCCGGTGCCCTCGGCTGGACCCTCTTTGGCATCCAAAATCAAAATCTCAAATCTCAAATCTCAGATAATCCAATTCGTGACATCATTGTCACGACGGGTATGGGCGAGCACAGCCGTGTCTCCCTTCCTGACGGCACAGCCCTCACCCTCAATGCCCAGACCACCGTGCGCTATAACCTCGCTGACGGCAAACGTCAGGTCTCCATCGACGGCGAAGCCTTCTTCGAGGTGGCACGTAATCCCGAGCATCCGTTCGTGGTCAGCGCCAACGGCATGACCGTCACCTGTCTCGGTACGTCCTTTGATGTACGTAACTACAGCGATGAGTCTACTGCCTCCGTTGTTCTCCGTGACGGCAAGGTGCGGGTCAACGCCCGCGATGCCGACCTCACGATGGAACCCGGCAGCCGTGTGCTCATGGATCGGCAGACCCTCGCCCTCTCCAAGCATACCGTTACGCCTTCCGACTATACCGCGTGGCTCAATGGTGAGATCAAGTTCAACAACCAGACCCTTGAAGAGATAGCTGCTGAGCTGTCCCGTAACTATAACATCGACCTCGTTATCACCTCTGACGAACTCAAGCAGGAGCGCTTCAACGGCTACCTCGGACGCTCGTCGCTAAGGAACATCCTCGATGTGCTCTGCCTTGCGTCGGACATGAGTTACCATGTGGACAATGACACAATGGTCTATATATACCCTCGCAAAAAAAGGTAACGTTATATTTTTTTTAATTGCAATTAAAAACCTTTAGTATCATGAAAAAAACTTTTATTCCTTTGTTCGTTGGGTTGCTCTGCTGGACGGGTGTCCAGGCGACTGTTCATTATGTACGTGTGACGGATGGTGCAGATGATGCAGCACGCGGTACTGCCCTGAAAAACACTATTTCCAATGCTTCTTCCGATGATACAGTCAAAGTACAAGCCGGAACCTATCAAGGTAACTTCAAATTCAAGGATGGAGTGAACGTTAGTGGAGGTTGGAATGAAGACTTCACATCCCAAACCGACTACGCAACCGTCCTCGATGCCAACAACAGCGGTCGTCCGGTATCGTCTACTACGAATCTGACG
>CACYKR010000002.1 GCA_902774995.1 uncultured Bacteroidales bacterium
GCTGCCATCGTCCATGCCGGGTGCATCTCTGTAGCGCCTGTAGCGGAACTGTTGACACCGTTGTTGAGGTCCGAGTAGAGGAAACGAACCGCTACGGACATCGATACGTACTCATGGAGCTTGCGGAAATAGCTGAGGTCGAGCGCCCACTCGTTCGGACGAACGTTCTGGAGCGTGTTGCCCTGTGCATCGGTCAGGGCGACGTCACCCATCGAGAAATAGGTAAACGAAGCACCGATACCACCGCCCAAATCACCGAAGTTATAGAATCCGGCGAGGTAAGCCAAGTCAATATCGCCTACCAGTTTGCGCAACCACGGCGTGTAGTTGGCTGTGATACCACCCTTGGAGTACATATAGGCGTACTTGGCGGGGTTCCAGTACTGGGAGTTAAAATCCGCTTCGGTAGCTACACCTACGTCACCCAGACCGGCGGCGCGTGCGTCCGGCGCGATAGACATAGACGGCATTGCTGTGATCAGCGGGTTCATGGAGTCGTCTGCAACAGCCTGAGCATAGCCCATCGTAGCGCACAGCACTGCTGCCAGAGAAATAAGAATCTTTTTCATTGTTTTTTAGTTATGTTGTTAATAATTCATACAAGTATGGCGACGTTATTACGTCGGATAAATCTTCAAGCGATTTGCTTCATAGGCAATAGGTGTATAAACAGACTTTATTATTTGGTTACTATAATTTTTCCGGTAGAGGTAGCAAATTTGCTTGTCTCGGATTTGATGCGCACTGCATAGAAATACACGCCCGGCATAAGTCCCAACTGCGCTATATTGACAGCCACCCGGTCGGGGTTCTCCTGGGTCTGTTTCCAAATCATCTGGCCGTTGGTGTTATACAGGTACACCTCCGTCTGAAGCAGTTCGTCCGGCTGGTCGTAGTTCACTACGAGGTTGAGTACGCCGGAAGCCTGTACCGGGTTGGGGTAGGAGGTAATGGAATAGATAGAAGGATCAAGACCTGCCTCTACAATGAAACTGAGCGATTTGGTAGTGCTGTTATTGAGCATATCCCATGCGCGGAAAGTAAGGCTGTGCGCGCCGTCGGGCAGTTCGTTCATTAGATAGCTGACCTGCCCGCGCTGGTAGCTGTCTCCTTCGGCAGTGAAATAATCATTGAGCGAATAGGTCTGTTTGGCATCCTCGTCAATGACAAGCATCAGGTCATGACCAATACCGGCACCGGCAGTGTTAATACCATGTTCGTCGTGGAGGTCGGCAAAGAACCGCGGTGTGGAGTAGGTTTTGTCGCCATCCTTGAAGGCGGGGGTGTTCAGATAAATCGTCATCTCGGGTCCCGTAGTATCGGCAATAACGATATTGCCGGTTCCTCCGATAACGAGACGTTCATCGTGCCCGACCGCTTCCATCAGTCCTTCATCCTCCGTCGTACGCGCATAATAGACGATGCGCCCGTTACCATAGTTGTAGCGTATATCTTTGGGCACCATAAAGGTATATTTGAACAAGCCGTTTTCCACCGGAGTCTGGCCGGAGAAGAGGACGTTGGTATAATCCTTGTAATTGACCACCCGTTGTTCTCCGCCTTGCTGGTCATTGTCGCGGGTAGGAATGGTCTGTATCTTGTCGTAGATAGTAATATCCACCGTTCCGTTGAAATCGGGCACAAGGGTTTCATCTTCGTCCACTATCTGTCCCTCCACCTGCTGTACACTCAAGGCATTCAGGGTGTCTATTGGAGTGACGGTCTGAATATGGTAATCGGTCGGGAAATTGAGTAGCAACGCAGGGTCTCCCAAGAGGACGTATGCCAGTTTGTTGGAGTCATTACTTCCCAGTTCGTTCTTGCCGGCAGCGATGGCTTCACCCAGCGTAGTATTGTAATGGTAGGGCGTAGAATGGGAGAAAAGCGCTTTGCAGACGGCACGGTTCAGGTTCGTGTTATAGGTGGCAAACACGGTACGGGAAGCCGACAGGATACTTACCGCTCCGCCTTTCGGGTTCAGCACCGCCGATTCCGCAGCACAGCGTTTGCCTGTATCGAACTGGGCAAAGTTACAGGTTACAAAGAGCCAGAAAGCCAGGTTCTCGTTTCGCATGGCTTCTATCTCTTTCTGGTTGAGGATAGATTCGTTAGTGATGGCATTATAGCCTCCATGCCCGGAGTAGTCGAAGAAGAGCACACCGTTCTTGAGCATACTTGCCACTTTGTTTTTGGCAATAGGATAGCTCTCTCCGCTGGCGTTGACTTCCTGGGGGTAAGCATCCAGAAATATCTTCGTGACGATAAAATCCGGGTTCTGGATTCGTATGCGCTCCGCACTCTCTTCCGCTGTCTCGGTATGCGTACCATTCTCTCCGTCATCCGCCAGGTACATCAACCGGCTCTTCCATTTGCCGGCGTTCTCATTATGCATATACCGGATAATCTTATCCACCGTTTCACGCGCTTCCGTGGTGTTATTTACCGGCAGACGGCCTACGCTGATGTCCATTGTACCTTTCCTGTCCTCTTCGCCTTCGTTGTCCTCAAGGAAGGTAAAATAGTCATCCGAGGCATAAGCGTTCACTTCGTTGGTGGAGTTTTTCGCCTGATAAGTCAACAGAAGAGAAGTACCGGAGTTAGGCAGCAGTTTGCGGTTGTCAAACGTACCATGTCCCATGAGGAGCAGCCACCGAGGCTTAGCAACGGCTTGTCCGTCCGCACGGTCGTAGAGCATTTTCATAAGCCAGCGGTAAGCCGAAGCGTCCGGTGTGCCGGAGGAGAACTCGTTATAGACCTGTTGGTCTGTAACTACCGCCCAGGTGATAGCCTGTTTCTGCTCATGCGCTTTAGCCAGATCGGTAGCTATCGCTTCGTAGCCCTCAGGGCAGATGATGACGTAGTCTATGTTCTTGAGACGGTGCAGGTTCTGGTTGGCAACCGTGCCTACGACGGTAGCAGATACGAAAGAGGAGCCTTGGGTATTCACTGCCACATATTCATGGATGCCGTCCGCCTGCGTACCCGTCCATTGAAGTTCGCTGTTGGTGAGTGTCGCCGGCATGCGCCGGATAGCGCTGAGGTCCGTGATATCCCATATTTGAACCGCACTATTGGCGTTGGTGAGATGGAACCGTACAGGGGTCGCAGAGCGGTAGTTCACCGTAGTACGGACAGGCATGTACGAGCCGGTCATGCGCAGGTTGGAGGGAGTGGCCAACTCAATGTAATTGAGCCATCCCAAAGCACCTCCGCTGCCCTGATAGGTCAGTTGTACCTGTTGGCTGTTGGCGGATACCGTTGCCGTGAAAGAGCCATATGCCGGATTAGCCATCGTATAATGCTCCTTCGATTCAATCTCTTTTATGGTGATTGTTGTATTGAAGGTACTATTGATGTTGGCGCGGAATGAGGTTATTTCTCCGGACATGGCGGCAACATCGACATACACTTGTGTTTTCTCCCCACTGACGGCATTGGGAGTAGCGAAGGTGAAGGTCCGTTTCTGGTTGGGGTTAAACTGCTCTCCGTAGAAATCGCGTCCGCCTCCGCTGACGCCCGAGCGATCCACCAGGTTGATGGAGTCTTTGTCGTGTACCTGCAAGAAGGGGTAGGTAGTGATCTCCGCCGGTGTGCCGGTTATCTCTTCGGCAAGGGTAGGCGCCAGCAAATCTCCCGTATTGTCCGTGAGGAAATAATATCCGTAATCGGAATAGGTGTTCCGCGTATGAGCAAAACGTGTGCCGTCATAAGACCAACTGACAGGTCCCTGAACCCAGAAGAGCACGTAGTCCGAACCTACGTACACCGGTACTTGTGGCAGATCATCTATCTTGGGTTGCATGAAATCCTGGGGGAGCATAGCCCCTCCAAAACCGAATACGCGTAACTGGCGGGGGGTGAGTCCCGCTTCCTGGAGCTGGGCAAAGGTCATACGGCATACACCGGACTCGCTCACGCGGATTTTGACCCACCGGCCGTTGCTCAGTACGGACTGCTCCGTATAGGTGTGAATACCCGCAGCCATAGGCAGACTGAGCACCATGAGTAGTACTATAGACAGAATCTTTTTCATTTGATCTTACAATATAATGTTTCTTTGCCGTTGGTTCCGGCGGATATTATTTCTTCTTTTTGTACGAGTCTCGGCTCTTTGCGTCGCTGGATATAGATGAGGTCCCCCTGCCGGATTGTCATTACGCGGCTGGCCTGCGCTATTGCTTCGTCCGGGGAGAGCACCCATTCGTAGTCTGCGAGTATCTGCGGGTCTGTATTCCCGTCCAGCTCCGTCCACTCACCGAGCGCGAGGGAGTAGTCGAAGGCGATTGCCCTGGTCCACGGTAGTCCGGCCTGCTGCGCCTCGCGCAGGATATCCATGGCTATGAAATCCGCTCCGGGCGCTACGGCGTTATAATAACGCGAGGCGAACCGCGGGGCTATCTCCTTGCCCAAACGGCTGACCCGAAGGATGAGGCACTCCGTGACACCCAACTCTCGGGTCCAGTCCGGAATGAACATCGGTTTGCGGCCGTTGAGAAGGCACGAGTCGCCTTTCAAAACCATTTGGGTTTGTCCTCCGTGATATATAAAGCCGATAATCTTCATTTTGTCATCCAAATCGCGTACAAAGTTACAAAAAATATTTCACGTACGCAAGTGTTTAAGTAAAAAGTAGAACTTTTTCTTAAAATCCTAACTCTTTTACTTCGCACGGATGAAGAGTTGTACGGGTGTGCCGTTGAAGTCCCACCACTCGCGGAGCTTGTTCTCCAAGAAGCGGCGGTACGGCTCTTTGACGTACTGGGGCAGGTTGGCGAAGAAGACGAAGGTAGGTATCTGGGTGTTAGGCAGCTGGGTACAATACTTGATCTTGATGTACTTGCCTTTCCATGCCGGTGGCGGGTAGTTCTCTATGAGAGGGAGGAACTTCTCATTGAGTTGCGCCGTAGGCACTTTCTTGTTTTTGTTCTCATAGACATGAAGGGCGGTCTCCACCACCTTGAAGATACGCTGTTTGGTCAGTGCTGAGGTGAAGATGATGGGGAAGTCGGTAAACGGCGCTATGCGTTCGCGAATGGCGGATTCGTATGCCTTGATATCCTGATTCGTCTTGCTTTCCACCAAGTCCCATTTGTTGATACAGACGACGAGACCTTTCTTGTTCTTCTGGATGAGGGAGTAGATATTGAGGTCCTGCGCCTCAATGCCGCGTGTAGCGTCAATCATGAGGATACATACGTCGCTGTTCTCAATCGCCCGGATGGAGCGGACGACGGAGTAGTACTCCATATCTTCGGTCACTTTCGCTTTCTTGCGGATACCGGCTGTGTCCACAAGGTAGAAGTCCTTTCCGAACTTGTTATACCGCGTATAGATGGAGTCGCGCGTGGTACCGGGTATGTCCGTCACGATGGTACGCTCCTCGCCGATGAAGGCGTTGAGGATACTGGATTTGCCGGCGTTAGGCCGTCCTACGATGGCGAACCGGGGGAGGTCTTCGAGTTCTTCGTCGGAGTCATCCTCTTTGCGGAAGCGTGACACCACTTCGTCGAGCAGGTCGCCGGTTCCCAGTCCGTTCTCCGCACTGAGGATGAAGGGTTCACCCAAACCAAGTTTGTAGAACTCCGCCGCTCCGTACTGGTTCTCGAACGTATCGACCTTGTTGACACACAGGATAGTGGGTTTCTTCGCCTGACGGAGGAGATGTGCCACTTCGGTGTCAAACTGGGTGACTCCTTCGTTGACGTCCACGACGAGCATGACCACGTCCGCTTCGCGTATGGCGAGATCGACCTGGCGGTTGATCTCCGACTCAAAGGTGTCGTCGCTGTTGACCACCCATCCTCCGGTGTCGATGACGGAGAACTCGCGTCCGCACCACTCGGCTTTGCCGTACTGTCGGTCGCGTGTCGTACCGGCGGTATTCATCACTATCGCCCGACGGGTTCCCGTGAGGCGGTTAAACAGTGTGGATTTGCCTACATTAGGCCTTCCCACGATCGCTACAATGTTAGCCACAGTTACATCCTCCTTCGCAATTGTTACAGTTCTTTTTATCTTCGGAGCATCCTCCTCCTCCGCAACCACCGCAACCACCGCAGCCGTGGCGGGGATGACGAATAGCGTCCAGTTCGGCCGGGGTAGCCTCGCGGATGGAAAGTATCTTTCCCTTGAAATGCAGGTCTTCGCCTGCGTATGGATGGTTGAGGTCTATAGTGACCTGTTCGTCGGATATCTCACATACCTGGGCTTTGATGATCTGTCCGTCCACGGTATTCATCGGCACGACGGCACCGACATAGACGCGCTCGTCGTCAAACTCTCCGTCTCCGTTGAAGAACATCTTTTTAGGCAGGTCCATGAGTCCCTCCTGAATATACTCGCCGTACGCATCTTTTGCAGGTAGTACAAAGTCAAAGGTGTCCCCTTCCTCTTTGCCCGCCATCTGCGCTTCAAAAGCGGGAAGCATCATGCCTTCTCCCTGGCACCAGGTGAGGGGCGTCTGCTCCGTAGCTTGTTCCATCAACTCTTCTTTTCCGCCTTCTCCGTTGATATACAACTCATACGTGGCGGAGACTACTTTTTGGTTCTCTATCATATTACCACCAGTTTATACGAGCATTAGTGCTCTGGTTACTACTTTTATCATATTTGAGGTCCGCGAGCATGGAAGCATTGACTCCGATGTGGAAGTTATAGCTCTTGAACGGACCAATGGGGTTGATGCTTGCCGTCATGTTCCAGCAGTGGAGATCACGACTGATATTAAAGGTGCAAGCGGTGACTTTCTTGTAATCAAAGTTATAGGTCATGGATGCGGACACTTTCCATCCCTTGCCGAGTCCGAGCGAGCCGTTGAGGGAGATGGAGTGGGTGAAGCGCATCTTATAATACATCTTCTCATAGTCAAACTGGCTGCCAGCCGCATAGGCGAGGGAGTAGTTGACCGACACACTCCAGGGGAAATCGGTTTTGACATAGCCGTCGTCCACTTCCTCCTCTTTCTTGGTGTTGAGTTTGGCGTTTTTGTCAAGTCCGTCGCTGTTTTTCTCCAGCGGATTCATAGACTCGTCCTCCTCCGTAGGTTCGGGATCGGGTGCCACTTTCTTGCCGTTGAGTTTATCCCTCCATTTCTTAATCGTCTGGTCAGAGAGGGTATAACTGAAGTTCCACCGGAGACCTGACCAGTGGGGGAAACGTCCGTGATGCCAGTATTGTTTGTTAGTCCGGACAGGGGTTCCGGCCGCGTTGAGCTGGTACATATACGGGTCAAGCGTCGTAGAGAGGTTGACGGAGTAGTTGTTGAGTTTCGGGAACTTGAGACGCAGGTTGACCTGGAAGAGCGACCAGTTCATGGAGTCCGCAGCGAAGTTGTAGCCTCCGTCAATACTGAAATTGTCTATCAGACTGACCACTTTGTAAGGGTTCTTGCCGGTGGTGTCGTCTTTGTTGACAATCTTCATCTCCAGGTTGTTTGATACGCCGAAGTTGAGTGTAGCCGACATACCGCCGGAAGGGGCGTTCCCGTATATGCCGTTGGAGAAACGGGAGGCAGTATGATGGACGAAGACGGGCTGTCCATTCTCGTCCAGTTTCTGAATCTTCCGTCCTGTGACAGAGTCAGTACCGCTATAGACGGGTTCGTCGTATTGGGTGTAATAGCCCCATCCGGAGGTTGTGAAGTCCGGGTGGTAGCTGATGGAGACATGGGGTGTGATGACATGACGGAATTTATCGACTTTGCTATTCGGGAAGAGTTTCTTCAACGGGGTGTAGAAACCGTACAATTTGGTCTGGATACTCAAACCGGCATTGAAGTCGAAGACGTTATAGAAGCCGTTGGTGGTATCCGTTTGAAGCCGTTGCTCCTCATAGTTCCAGCTATGGTCTATGCGTTGGAAATACATACGGTCCTTGAGTGTGACGGAGGGCGTGATACTGAGGTATTTGAAGAGCATGAACGAGGCGTTGATAGGCAGGTTGTGCTGTAGTCCGGTCTGCCAGTCGCGGAGGAAGTCGGATTTCACGAAGTCCCGCTCTTTAATACCGTTTTTGGTAGCTATACGTCCGTTCATGGAGTAGCTGATCTTGATCTTCTCGTACCACTGCTCCTTGCCAGCTATCTTGCCTTTCTTCTCCAGGATTTTCTTTCTCAGCTCTTTGAAGGGATATACGCTGCTCATGTTGACCGCCAGTTCGGGTGCTGTGAGGGTGATGGTAGAGTCTTTGGTCCGCTGGGTGAGGCTGGCTGAAGCGGATAGCGACCATGGGCTGTCTGGGAAACGCTGCTGGTAGCTGATAGAACTGCTCTTGGTGTTCTCCGAATAGAGGGCTGCGTTGTAATATCCGTTGATGTTACTGCGGCTGTAACCGCTGGTAGCGAAGTTGACGGAGGCGGAGAAGGTGCTATAGGGGTTGAACTTCGCGTCCTGGGAGTGGGTCCACTGGAGTTGGAAGTTCCTTACGGAAGAGTAGTCCGGCATACCTTTCTCCCCGGTGACATCGTTGCGGTAGCTGATATTGATGTTTCCGGAGAAATGGTATCGCCAGATATATTTCGACTGCGCACGCACCGCCCATGTACCTTTGGTGTATATATCTCCGAGAACCTGGAGGTCCATGTAGTCGTTGATGGCGAAATAGTAGCCTCCGTTCGTGAGGCTGAGTCCGCGCGTGTAGTCATCTCCGAAGTTCGGAATGATGAGACCAGAGGAGTATGACTTGGAGATAGGGAAGAAGCCGAAAGGTATAGCGAGCGGCAGGGGCACTTCGCCGACCACCATATACGCCGGTCCGGCAGCGATGTACTCGCCGGGTTTGACCTTGGCTTTGGTCATCTTGAGGTAGAAGTGGGGGTGCTCGTGGTCATCGCAGGTAGTGTATTGCCCGCCCGCCATCATCATGGTGTTGTCGCTCTGTTTCTTGGTACGGTCGGCAATGACATATCCCTCTCCCTGCTGGGTGACCACATGACGGATATATCCCTTTTGGGATTTGATGTTATAGGTCATTTCGTTGGTCTCATAGCTGTCTTTTCCGTCCTTGAAGACCGGTTTGCCTTTCCATTCGTAGTTCACGGAATCGTACACTCCCCGGGCATAGACAAGACTGCTGTCGAGGTTCATGCGGATGTATTCGGAGGTGAGCTCCATGGACTCGTATTTGAGTTCGCCTTTGCCGTGGAGGTATGCGTTGCCGTTCTTGGTCATGACCATGGAGTCCGCCGACTGGTAGAAGACGGGCGCTTTGAGTTCACTCTGCTTGGGCTGCGGCTGTGCGAGAGAATCCATGGTGAGGGAGTCCATCGCGAGAGAATCCATGGTAAGGGAATCCATACGCAAGGAGTCCGCGGGAATGGAATCCAGCGGCATGGCTGCTGCCGTTTTTGCGAACAGCAGAAGCACTCCTATAATCCTATGTACACGAACACGTACGCGCATATATACGCAAAATATCGTGCAAAGGTACGAAAAAAAAATGACATACACAAATAAAAAATCACGAACGAAAAGTATATATATACTATGTATATATATAGAAAGTACCCTTTCGTGCGTGTTTTCCGGTTTGCTCCGATCGCCAGGGTTACTTTTTCCTTACTGTAACGGTATAGTAATTACGCGCTAATATCGCGCTAATAACGCGCTAATCACGCGCTTATCACGCGCTTTTTGGTCGGTAAAAGGGAGGGACACCCCCCAACCCCCTCTCAGAGGGGGAGGGGATAGGAGGACAAGGGGAGGAGAATAGGAGGAAAGCAGGTCGTGCTTTAGGGCACGATGCAATAAAGAGAGCCGACGGAAAGACACGCGACGGTCAGGACGCGGGGGAACGGCGGGCCGAGGTAGGTCAGACGGAGGGGCGAGGGAGGTCAGAACACGAAGGCGAGGCCGAGGGTGTTGACACCGGCGTTGAGACGCAATTCAAGGGGTTGGTATTGCGAGGTGCAGGAGGTGTTGAACGTGTTGATTGACTTACGTTTATTGATGAAACCGAAAGACCAGAGCGTGACACCCGCTGCGGCGGAGATGGTACCTACCGAGACGAGTGCGGCTCCGGCGGTGTGTACCTTGGATTTGGAGGATGAGAGCATTGGTGCTCCGACGCCGATGAGTACAACTCCGAGTCCGAAAGAACCGTATCCGAAATACTGCATCAGCTTACCGGAGTGGTATTGCTTGTAGGCGGGCGTGCAGTTACGGAGGAGGAATTTCTCGTATTCCTTTCCGTTCATTTTGGCTCCGTCATAGACATAGTTGAGCAGACCGACGCGTGTGAGCAGTTCTTTGTGGCGTGCGGAGGGGTCTTCGGCGGCGATACGTTTGCCGTGGCGTTTCTTGTCAAGGAGCGTACTGGCGAGTGCGTCACAGCCCCGTTGCATCTCTTCGGAAGAGAGTCCCATCACGGCATTGTCGCTCATCTCGACTTTGGCGGTCTCTACATCGACGAGTTTGACCGCGAGAACCAGCATTCTGTCGGGCGTTTTCGCCGCCTCGGAGATGAGAATGAACGAGGCACCGGTGATTTCTCCCAAGGCTTTGATTTCCTTTTGGTTAACAAATCCCGAGCGCTGGAAATTATGCTCCTCCATGATTGCATCCAGGGAGGTGCGGTCGAAGGCTTCGTAGCCGGGGGTGTTGGCCACGGCTTTCGCCAGGGATGAACGGAGCATCAGTTTCTGACCATGATCCAGGACATTCTCCGTGTCCTCGATTTCCAGAATAGCGACTTTCTTTGTTTCCGCAGCGAAGAGGAGTGCCGAAGAGGCAATGAGCAGCGCGAAGAGTAAAGTTTTTTTCATAAAGTATTTGAGTTTTATAGTTGTATGCCGTTTTTTCGTGTATTTTCCCAAAAGTCGGCGCAAAGGTACGCATTTTTTTCCGAATATGCAAATAAAATTGACAAAAAAGCGAAAAATCGCAAAAAAATGCGCGCGCGCTTGCACATATAAATTATTTGTTGTATCTTTGCGGAGAAAATTGAAAGTCGAAAGTCGAAAGCTGAAAGTTGAAAGAGCGGTCGGCATGTATGCCGACGGTTAAACAAAGACAAATGGCAGAGCGAAAAAAGACATATATGGATCAGGAGGGCAGGGCGTTGCCCTATCCCTGGCTGATCAATATCATGCTGATGATTGTCGGCGGGATGCAGACGATCCGTCTGCGTTTCTGGAGCCGCAAGCCGCGTCATGCAGCGGAGAAGACGCTTCGCGATATACTGACCATCTCCAAAGACACGGTGTATGGAAAGGAACACCATTTCGACCGGATACTGAGTGCCACGACGGCGGAGGACCTGTTCCGTCTGTACCGGTTGTACGTGCCGGTGAACAACAGTTTCGAGACGCTGCGCCCGTATGTGGAGCGTCACAAGAACGGCGAGGAAGACGTGCTTTTCCCCGGCAAGCCGGACATGTACGCGACGACGTCGGGCACGACGAGCGAGCCGAAATGGATCCCGATGACGCACAAATACCTGAAGGACGTCTATGGGAAGATGAGCCATATATGGACATGGAATTTCGTGAAACACCGGAGCCGGATTTTCGGCGGGCATATCTTCACCACAGTAGGCAAGGAATGTGAGGGTTACGCCCCTGACGGAACGCTGTACGGGTCCGTGAGCGGCGTGCTGGTACGCGACATCCCGCCAATCATCAAGAAACACTACACGGCACCGGCGGCGGTGATGTCCATCCCGGATTACGCGGCGCGGAACTACACGCTGATGCGTCTGGCGTTGCAGCACCGCGACGTGACGCTGTGGGCAACGGCGAACCCTTCGACCATCTTAGAGCTGCTGCGGGCGCTGAACGAGAACACGGAGGAGATGCTCAACGACATCGAGAAAGGCACTATCTGCGACGATTTCGAGATACCTTTCGCCATCCGTGACGAGCTGGACGGATACCTGTTCCCCAACCCCGAACGGGCAGAGGAGTTACGGAAGATTCTGGCGGAAAAGGGTCATCTGTACCCGAAGGACTTCTGGCCGTGGCTGCAATACCTGAGTACCTGGAAGTGTGGCAACACGAAAATCTACATGGACAAGTACATGGACCAGTTTGACTGGGACAAGACGTTCTATCAGGAGTTGGGATATATCGCCACGGAATGCCGTTTCGGCTTCGCGCTGGACGAGACGAACGAGAGCGTGCTTTTTCCGCAGTTCCATTATTACGAGTTTGTGGAGGAGAGCGAGTTGGAGAGCCCGCGCAAGCATTTCCTGCAGATAGACGAACTGGAGGTAGGGAAGCGTTACTGCGCGTACGTGACGACCTATTCGGGTCTGTACCGGTACAACATGAACGACCTGGTGGAAGTAGGAGGCAAATACTACGCGACGCCGACGGTCCACATGGTAAGCAAGGTGAACGGCATTGTGTCGATGACCGGCGAGAAACTGTACGAGCCGCAGTTCATGAACGCTGTTCACCAGGCGGAGGAAGAGACCGGCGTGAAGACGAAGTTCTTTGTGGGTTTTGCGGACGTAGAGGAGTCGAAATACCATTTCTACTACGAGTTCGAAGACGAGAAGATGAGTCAGGCAGCGGCGGAAGCGTTCACGAAAGTGGTGGACGCGAAACTGCAGCAGATCAATGTGGAGTACGAGAGCAAGAGGCAGTCGTTCCGTCTGCATGACCCGGAGACGCATATATTACTGTCCAACGCGTATGCGCGATTCAAGGCGGCGTGCCTGAAAGACGGCTTCCGCGACGGCCAGTTCAAATTCAACCTGCTGATGCAGGACGAGAAACGCCGCACGAAGTTCAACCTCCTCCAACGGCTGGAGACCGGTTTCGAGCGTTTCAGCGATACCATAATCGAACGAGCAGACAAGATAGATGAGAGACGTAAAGAACGTGCCAAACGGCGTACGAACCGTCGTGTTCGATCTGGACGGGACGGTGTATGACAAACGCGGTTTGGCGGGCCGGATGGTAGGCAAACTATGGTGGTGCCTGCCGTTGTTAGCCGCCGAACGTCTGGCGCGGCGTAACATGCACTATGTGCAGTTTGCGGACGAGGAGGAGTTCTTCGGCTATTTTTTTGCGACGATGTCCCGCGGTCACTGGTGGGGCGCAGGCATCGCGGCGGAGTGGTACCGTCATGTGTATATCCCCACAATGGTGCGGCTGATAGGCAAGTACCAGAAGACACGTCCGGAGGTGCTGGCTCTGATGGCTGAATGCCGCGAGCGGGGGATACGGATGGCCGTCTATTCGGACTACGGCGCGGTAGCGGAGAAGTTAGAGGTGTTAGGCATCGATCCGGGGCAGTTTGAGTTGCTGGTGTCCGCTCCGGAGTTAGGTGCGCTCAAGCCCTGCGAGCCGTGCGTAAGACGAGTGATGGAGATGCTGGGGGCGGAAGGCGAGAGCACGCTTTTCGTAGGCGACCGTGAGGACAAGGACGGAGCAAGCGCCCGGGCTGTGGGAGCGAAGTTTTGGAAAGTTGAAAGTTGAGAGTTCTTATCTCGGCAAGGCCTCGAACGATCGGCTGAAGCCGTATGGATAGTTGAAAGGCGAGAATGAACAAACGATATATAGATTTAGAAGTGACGGAGGGGACGTATGTGCCTCCGGTGAGGCTGGATTATCCGGAGGAGAATCCG
This sequence comes from uncultured Bacteroidales bacterium, assembly GCA_902774995.1. Lineage (GTDB taxonomy): Bacteria > Bacteroidota > Bacteroidia > Bacteroidales > Paludibacteraceae > Colicola. Next base: position 13,570 of record CACYKR010000002.1, read on the forward strand.
TATGAGGGGATGTACAAACCCGTCTATGACCGTCCTTATCCGGCGATAGATGCGAGTTATCCGTACGTAGATGACAGTTGGCAGAACAGGCTGCGTATTTGGTTCGGATACCATGTGGTTCTGCAGATTCTGAAGGTATTCGTGCTGTATGTCAAATACGGGTTGCGGTACAAGGGGCGCGGTTATCTGAAACAATACAAGGCGGCGCTGAAGGGCGGTGCTATCACGGTATCCAACCACTGCTACCGTCACGACTGCGCGTCCGTGCTCTCTGCTATCGGTGCGAGCCACCGGACACGTATCCCGATGTTCGCTCCGAACTTCCGGACGAAGGACCAGTTTTACCTCCGTATCATCGGCGGTATTCCCATTCCTCCTGTGGAGGAGGGGTTGAGCGCCATGAAGGCGTTCAACGGCGCTTTCGACGAGTTCCACAAGAGAGGTTATTGGTTTCATATCTTCCCCGAGGCGAAGCGTTGGGACTGGTACAAGCCGCTTCGTCCGTTCCAGAAAGGGGCGTTCACGATGGCCTACAAATACGGAATGCCGATTGTGCCCTGTGCGGTGACCTACCGGCCGCGGACAGGTGTTTACAAGCTGTTCGGGAAAGCCGATGAGCCGCTGATTACCGTAGTCATCGGCGAACCGATTATGCCGGACACTACGGCTCCCAGAGCGGTAGAGACCATGCGATTGTTGGACGTTACCCATCAGAAAATATGTCAGTTAGCGGGAATAAAGAAAAATACGTGGCCTAGCTCGCTCTAATTGCAAAACTGCGTTTTACATCCCGAGGAATTTGCAATGAAAAAAACGATATTGCCCATAATAGCCCTGTTGGTGTCGATGGTGATTTGGTCCATCAGCGGGATTGCCATCAAACAGGCGATGGAGGTGCTGCCTCCGCTGACGCTGATTATCTTCCGGTTCACGCCGTCGGTGCTACTGATGCTGATTGTCGGACTGGTATGGCGCAAGAGCGACCTGGTAGGCCTGCAGAAGTTCGACCGGAAGGATTTGCCGTTGTTTCTGACAGCGGGTTTCTGCCAGCCGTTTCTGTACTATCTGCTTGAGACGTTCAGTTACCAGGCTCTCGACAGTCCTACTATCGCGGAGGCGCTTCTGTCCACGGGTCCGCTGATGGCACCTCTGTTCGCCATGGTGCTTCTGCACGAAAGAGTGACAAGGAACAATATCTTAGGTATCCTGATTTCCACGGGCGGTATGCTTCTGCTTATCTTGGCCGGCAGCAAGGAGTTCTCCATCGGCAATTACTGGGGTATTCCTCTGGCTTTCGTTGCCGTCTCAGCGGCTACGGTGGATTCCGTGGTGATGAAGAAACTCCCCGCCCGGTACAGTCCCTTGAGTATTATCTTTTATGCGCAGATTATCAGTCTGTTATTCTTCTATCCTCTATGGTTTTGGAAGGAAGGTCCTGCGGTGCTTAACACCATTGAGTGGGGGCAGTTGGCGGATATACATTCGACGGTTTCCATGGCGGTGATATGCGTGCGGTATCTGACGATTTTCTCAAGCGTAATAGCATTTATATTGTTCTGCTATGCGCTGCGGAAGATAGGCGTGACACAGGCGAATGCGTTCAATAATATCCGTCCGGCATTCACGGCCTTGTGGATGTTCCTGTTCTTCGGGGAAATACTGCCGTTGGGCAAATGGGCAGGTATGATTTTAGTCATTTTCGGCCTGTTTGTGTGTCAAAAACAAGAAAAAAAGCACAAAGTTTAAGAAATATTTGCATATACGAAATAAATTTCGTACATTTGCAGACTTTTTGAACAATAACAAGCAATCGATATGGATTTTTTGAATACCTCTTTTGGCGACCTGCTGTTTATCATGTTTCTGGTAGGTTTCGTTGTGTTTGTTTCCCTGTATTTCGTGGATGCCGGCTACGGCAAGATGCGTACCGAGAAATGGGGTCCGAGTATGAACAACAAAGCAGGGTGGCTTCTGATGGAATGCCCGGTTTTCTTTGTCGTCTGGTACGAATATTTCAAGGCGATTGGCAGTCCTGATCCGGTGGTGTCGGAGGCGGTGAAGAACGCGCCGTACTGGCTGTTTTTCCTGTTTTTCGAGTTCCATTATTTTCAAAGGTCGTTTATCTTCCCGTTCCTGCTGAAAGGCAAGAGCAAGATGCCTTTCGCCATCATGATTCTATCGGTGGTGTGGAACCTGATCAACGGTTATATACAGGGCTTCTTCCTGTTCCATATCGCTCCGAAGGACCCGTATTATGCGCAGCTTTATACCTCGTCATGGCTGACCGATCCCCGTTTTATCATCGGAACGGTGATTTTCTTCACGGGATGGGTGATCAACATGCACTCCGACTACGTGATCCGGCATCTGCGCAAGCCTGGTGACACGAACCATTACCTGCCTAAAAAAGGTCTGTACAAATACGTGACGAGTGCCAATTATTTAGGCGAAATCACGGAATGGCTGGGCTTTGCGATCCTGACCTGGTCGTTAGCGGGATTGCTGTTCTTCTGGTTCAGCTGCTGCAACCTCATCCCGCGGAGCCACGCCATTTACAAGAAATACGAGGAAGAATTCCCCGACGAGTTCGACCGCAAGAAACTGAAACGCATTATACCGTTTATTTATTAGACCGCTTCGCTCAAAGTAGAAAGAGTTATATGAAAGAGAATAAGCTTTTCAGCCCATACCAGTTGGGACCGGTGACGCTGCGCAACCGAATCGTGCGCAGCGCCGCTTTTGAGAATATGGCCCGGGGCAACGCTCCGACGCAAGAGTTACAGGATTATCATGTGAGTGTGGCGCGCGGGGGCGTAGGCATGACGACCGTAGCGTACTGCGCCGTGGATCTGAGCGGTGTGTCGTTTGACGGGCAGTTATACGTCCGTCCGGAGATTATCCCTGCGATGAAACGCATGACCGACGCCATCCATGCCGAGGGTGCCAAGGCGAGCATCCAGTTGGGGCATTGCGGCAACATGACCCATTTTTATACCTGCCACTGCATGCCGGTGAGTGCCGACACATGGTTCAACCTCTACAGTCCTACTATCCACCGTCGGCTGAAAGTGGCGGAGATCAAAGGGCTGGTGAAGAAGTTCGGCGAGGCAGTCGATTGGGCCCGAGCGTGCGGTTTCGACTGCGTGGAGATCCATGCCGGTCATGCGTATCTCATCTCGCAGTTTATCAGCCCCCGCACCAACCACCGGCGTGACGAATACGGCGGGTGTTTTGAGAACCGCGTGCGGTTCATGAACGAGGTGCTGGACGAGGTGATGGCCCATGCGGGGAAGGACATGGCAGTTGTGGTGAAGACGAACATGTGGGACGACTGCTGGCACGGCTCGGATATCGAAGAGGGTATCCGTATAGCCAAGGAGATCGCCAAACACAAGGTACACGGTATCGTGCTTTCGGGCGGTACAGTGAGCCGTTCGCCGATGACGATTCTCGGCGGCGCCATGCCGTACAAGACGCTGGCGCATTACATGAGTATGAAATCGTTCTGGTGGCTCAAGGCGGCATTGAATTTCCCCGGCGTAGCACCAATTATGATGCCGACCCAGCCGTTCAAGGAACTGTATTTCATGGATAAGGCGAAGCGTTTCCAGCAGGAGATCAAAGATGTGCCGCTGATTTATGTGGGCGGCGTGCAGAGCGGCGACAACTGCCAGCAGATTATGGACGAGGGTTTTGAGTTGTTCCAGATAGCGCACGTGCTGATCAAGGATCCGGATTTCGTGAAACATGTCCAGGAGGATCCGCATTACCACGCCGGCTGCGGGCGGTCTAACTACTGCGTAGGGCGCATGTACACGCTCAATATGAAATGCCACGAGTGCGTAGAGCGCGAGGGTGAGCCGATACCGAACCGGTTGAAGAAAGAGATAGCCACGCTGGAGGCGAAAGCGCGGCAGTCCGTAGAACAACAGAGAGAAGGGAAGTGAGATGTTAGCATTAGTGACAGGTGCGTCGTCCGGTATCGGATTGCAATACGCTACGGCTCTGGCGCGGGATTACAGATGCGACCTGCTGCTGGTAAGCAACCAGCAGGCGGAGCTGGAGCAGGTAGCGGCGGAGCTGAAAGCGCAATACGGCGTGCAGACCGTGGCGCATTTCGCCGACCTGAGTCTGCCGGATGCCGCAGAGCAGCTTCATGCGTGGTGTGAAGAAGAGGGCTATACGGTTGACATACTGATCAATAACGCCGGTGTGTTCTTCTTCAATCCCTATTGTGAGACCTTGATGAAGCGGATCGAGCTGATGTTGCAGTTGCATGTGATGACGGTAGCGAAGCTGACGCGCCTTTTCGCCGAGGATATGTGCCGGCGGGAGCTGACGGAGGAGGAAGCGGCTGTGCGTCTATGCGGACGGAGACGCATGAAAGGTTATATCCTGAATATGAGCAGTATGTCGGCGTGGATGGCGATGCCGGGTATTCAGACTTACAATGCCACCAAGGCGTTTATCTATAATTTCTCCAAATCGCTGTGGTACGAGTTGAAGCCGAAGGGGGTAGGTATTACCGTGATGGCTCCGGGTGCTGTCGATACGGCACTGTTCGGCTTGGCGCCCCGTCTGCGCAGGCTGGCGGTGAACCTGACGGTAGCCATCCCGCCGGAGAAACTGGTCAAGCGGGCTTTGAAGGATTTGTTCAGAAACAGGAAAGCCGACACGCCGGGGTTCCTCAACTGGCTGTCCACGCCGCTACTCAAACACACGCCGGATTGGTTGCTCTTTTGGGCAATGAAATATGTAGGCAGGTATCAAAAATGAACACATAGTTCCCGTATTATAAAACGACACGATTATTAAGATTTATATGATGATTAATCGTGTTTTGAGGGGTGAGAAGGTGTACGATTATTAACAATCTTAATAATTGGACACTTTTTCTTATTGGCGGCTCTATGCCATATCAAAAAAAAGCAGTACCTTTGCACCGTTTTTTTGGAAATAAGGTATATATGAAGAAGATTTACACGATTATTTTTACTTTGGTATTAGTCTCTTCTCTGCAGGCTGAGAAGTTAACCGGTATTGTAACCGATGCATTCACCCGTGAGCCGCTGATAGGTGTCTCGATCATGAACCTGGCCGACAGTACGGGTACGGTGACGGACCTGGACGGAATGTTCGAACTTCAGGTCAAGAAGGCACCGGTGAAGTTGCAGTTCTCCTATGTAGGTTATCAGACAGAGAGCAGGACGCTGAAGACTATTCCTGCCAAGACGTATATCATGGCGATGCAGGCCGATAACGAGGTGCTGGACGAGCTGGTGGTTACGGCAGGCCGATTCGAGCAACGTATGACCGACGTGACGGTCAGTATGGAGTTGCTCAAGCCGGAAGCCATCCGTCAGCAGGCTCCTACGGATCTCTCTGCTACGTTGCAGACTCTGCCGGGCGTAGAGATCATCGACAAGCAGCCCAGTATCCGTGGTGGCGGCGGATGGACCTACAGTGTAGGTTCGCGATGCCAGGTGCTGATGGACGGAATGACGATACTGAACCCCAAGACGGGTGAAATCAACTGGAACAACGTGCCGCTGGAGAACGTAGCGCAGGTGGAGGTAGTGAAAGGTGCTTCGTCGGTGCTGTACGGTTCGAGTGCGCTGAACGGTGTGATCAATGTGCTGACCCAGCGTCCGGGTCTGGAGCCGAAAACGAAGATAAGCGGCTATGTAGGCGTATACGACAATTACAACAATTATAAGTACACGGGTGCGCGTCTTCCGCTTTATTACGGTGCGGAGGCCTCTCACTCGCGTCGGGTAGGGGACTTTGATATATCCGCCGCTATCAGCGGATTCAAGGACGAGGGTTACCGCCAGCAGAGCTTCAACGACCGTGTCCGTCTGGGCGGTAACATGACTTACCACGTACCGATGCCGGCAGACAAATACATGTCCGTAGGCGCGAATGTGAACTATGTAGCCAACCGCTACGGCGATTTCTTCATCTGGCGCAGTCCGAAGGATCCGATTCATCCTTCGCCGCTGACCAACATGGGCCGTAAGGAGCACAATTTCAATATCGACCCGTTCTTCAACTACGACGATGTAGAGAAAGGCATCTCCCACAAGGTACGTGCGCGTTTCTACATGACGGCGGACAACCTGACTACTCCGAGCGAGAATATCAGCACGGAGGATCTGGTCAAATGGGCTGCCACGAGTTTCGATATGGAGAAGATCAAAGGGTATTACGACGAGGTGAAGGGTTATACCGATGCAGGTGTTGCAATAGAGGATGCATTGCTGGTGACTTTTCAGGATGTAGCTATCCCTGTGTTGAACGAAGACTGGTTGGGAGCTGTCGTGAACGGAATCGACCTCGTGAAGAACGGCTTGGGTTACAGCGGTACGGTAGCGGAGTTGCAGGACGCAGCGGCGTATGCCATGGCGCTTATTGCGAATAACGAACCGACCCGTCCCGAGTTGACCTATAACGGCTATATCGACTACCAGTTTGCCAAGCAGTGGAAGTCGGGCGTCCGTCTGACTACCGGTATCAACTGGAATCATATCACCAATACCGCCAATATCACGGGAACCCACCAGACCGACAACCTGGCGGCTTATTTGCAGTACGACCACCGTATTGCCGACCGCCTGTCGCTGAGTGCGGGTGTGCGGTTTGAGTACTACCGCATGGATAATGACCTCAAGGAAGCTAATATTCAGATCGGTAAATGGCTCTGCCCGGTACGTCCGGTATTCCGCGCCGGTCTGAACTGGGAGATCTACAAGGCGGGATTCCTCCGCGCCAGCTTCGGCCAGGGTTACCGCAACCCCTCTATCACGGAGAAGTTCGCCCGCAAGGATATCGGCGGCGTAGGTGTCTATCCGAACAAGGATATCAAGCCGGAGTCCGGGTATAACGCCGAGCTTGGTTACAAGCAGCTTTATAAGTTCGGTCCGGTGTCCGGTACGATTGACGTAGCTGCATTCTACACCGAATACCGGAATATGATTGAGTATCAGTTCGGTCTGTTCCGTAACTCGGATTTCTCGATGATCAATTCGATGTATGACGTTATCGAGGAGGGGAAGAAAATGATTGACGATATCAAAGAAACCAAGTCTCTGAGCAATGCCGGTATCGGTATCGGTGCGCAGTTCGTGAACGTCAGTCATGCGCGTATCTACGGCGCGGAGGTGAGCACGGCAGGCAAGGTGGATATCAAGAAAGATATGGGACTGATGTACTCTATCGGCTATACCTTCACCGAGCCGGAGGATATGGACAACAGCAAACGCATGGAGGAGGAGAAGAACTATACAGACCCGTTGCAGATGAAGAACAAGTCCAACGACTCCAAATATCTCAAATACCGCAACAAACACTCCTTCAAGGCTACGATAGACTACAATTACAGGTGGCTTTCGTTAGGTCTTAATATGTCGTACCGCAGCAAGATGTTGGCGGTGGACTACCTGATGGTGGATGAGCGGGAAAAGGATCAGGCAGACCTGATGGACTATGCGCGCAAGTTTATCTTCGGTTACGAGGACGGCATGTCGCTCCATGACTACTGGATGGACCATAACAAAGGTGTGTTCACGATGGATCTGCGTGCGGCAGTGCGTTTCAAGGAGCACGTAGAGATGCAGTTTATCGTAAACAACCTGCTCAATACGGAGTACAGCTACCGTCCGATGGCGTTAGCCGCACCGCGAACCTTCGTTTGCCGGATGAATATCACGTTGTAAGTAGGAAAGTAGAAAAACCGCGGCAGAGCCGCTCAAAGACAAAAGATAAAAAGATACAATGAAAAAGATTTTCAGTATAGTATTACTGGTTTGCGTATCGGCTGTTTCTGCGCTGGCGGTGACGGTAGATGATGTAGCAGGTACGTTCCAAGGTACGCTTACTATCGGAGACAAAAACTATCCGAATAAAGAGGTATATATCCTGCCGGGTACGACCAACAATGCCGTTACGCTTGTGTTTCCGGATGTTTCCTTCAGCAGCAAGAATGCGGATCTCGTCTTGATGAACATGACCCTGAATAGTAATGGTACGTTGTCCATTGGTAACGCTGATGCGTACATTAAACAAATCAGTGCATCCTCTGTCTCGGCGAAATCGATGTCTTTTACGTTCAGTATCACCACTCCGGCTTTGACACAACCTGCTACTGCAAGCTTTAACGGAAGTAAGGTTTCCGATGAGAACTATGCTGTCACCAATGGTGGTTTCGAGGGAGCATGGAGCAATAACGAAGTTGAGGGTTGGCACTCGTTCCATACGGCAACAGGTTCATATGCCGGTACGATAGATAACACCACGCAGTTTACGCAAGCTACAGATGTGCGCCCGGGATCGACAGGATCTCATAGCGCCCTCATACAATCTAAATATATGACTGTAGCAAAAGCCAACGGCAACTGTACCAATGGACAAATCAATGCCGGTTCGATGACAGCCACTAATGCTGATGGTAACTATAACTTCTCCGATCCATCTAATAACGGCTACAATACAAAATTTGTAGGAAATCCGGACTCTATCATCTTCTGGGCAAAATATATCCCCGCTGATAAAAATCCGTCGAATAGTGTGAACAAAGCACGTATGCACACGGTCATCACCACTAACGCACGCTATCAGGACCCGGAAGCAAGTAACTATTCTTCTGTGAAGGTTGCAGAAGCGACCATCAACTATTCCGCTACGTCTTCCATGGGTTGGCAACGTCTGTCGGTTCCCTTTATTTACTCTTCGCTTGATCCTAAAAATGCGGCATTTATGTTGATCACTTTTACGACCAACCAGACGCCGGGTGCCGGAACAACGGGCAGAGGTAAGGTGGATAATGTTTATCTGGATGATGTAGAGATGGTTTATAACCATAGTCTGACTTCGCTGAAGATGAACGGTTCGACTATCTCTTTCCAGAACGGCAAGGCAAACTCCACGGAATATTTCAGCGACAGCGATTATACTTTTGCCGCTACAACCAATGGTAAGGGAGCCAAGACGTTTGTGGGCTATGACGCGGCGAACAACCAAGTGCATTTCTACGTAGTAGGCCACAACTACTCGCAGGCGGGCGCGAGCGCGTATTCCTTATATACATTACAGATGGTAGAACCTATCCGTGACACCTATTACGAGTATGCGGCATCGACCTGCGATAACGAACCGTATTCGGATAACTTGTTTACGAACCTGACGAAGGCGGGTACGTACCACGCAACCATCAAGAATGCAGCGGGTTATGACTCCATCGTGACTCTGACGCTGAGCGTGCTGCCGACTTATACCATGCCGGCTACGGCTACCATCAATATGGATGAGACCTATATCTGGCGCGGCAAGGAATACAAAGACCTTGTGCCGGGTGTATATCACTATACCGACTCGCTGCATACCAAGGCCGGTTGCGACTCCGTCTTTACTTTAGAGCTGACAGTCAAACCGATAGGTTATCTGGTAGATGAAGTGATGACAACCTGCCGGAACGAGGCTGTGGAATGGCACGGCAAGAAGCTCTCTACTACTGTTTCCGGGACGGTTGTTGCCTATGACTCGCTCCGGTCGGTGTATGGCATGGATTCTGTAGTACGTATGACGCTCACTGTGCTACCCACCTATACGCTGCCTGCTACGGCTACTATCCGGATGGATGAGTCTTATACATGGCGCAAGAAGGAGTACAAGGATCTCGTACCGGGCGAATATACCTATTTCGACTCGCTGCAAACCCAAGCCGGATGTGACTCCGTCTATGTACTGACGCTGACAGTGATACCTATCGCTTATTCTTTCAAGGAGGAGATGACAGCCTGCCAGAACGAAGAGACCTCCTGGCACGGCAAGGCATTGGTAACCGGTGCTCCGGGAGCCTATATGGTGTATGACTCTCTTAAATCGGTATATGGCATGGACTCCGTGTATGCTCTCTCGCTGACGGTACTGCCTACCTGGCTCTCCAAGCCGGAGACTCACTACTCCAATACCGGGGAGATCACTTGGCGCGGAAAGACGATAGAGGGTTTGGCTTATGCCAACGAACCGTATTATTTCTATGACACGCTGACCGCCTCTAATGGCTGTGACTCGATTTATGTGCTGTGTCTGTATGTATCGGATCTGCCTATCACACACGGCGAATACGAGGCTGCTTTCTGCGAGGGCGAGTCGGTAACATTTGAGGATAGTACTTATACGGAACCCTTCGAGGGAGACATCCGTCTGGAGCAGAAGAATAGCTATGGAGGCGACTCCATCGTGCATCTGACCGTGACGGTTTATCCCAACTATGTAGTAGATCAATACCTGACTATGGTGAAGGGCGATAACCGGACCTGGGAGGGATGGAATCTGAGTACCATGCCTCTGGGAGAGTTGACGCTCCGTGCGTATTATTACAGCGATTATGACTGTGACTCGACGATCGTGCTGCATCTGACGGTGAAGACGGCAGAGGAGATAGCTACGGGTCTTCCGGATGCACCTGATGCTCATGCCCGTTATACACAGAAGGTGCTCCAGAACGGCAATCTATATATCATCCGCGAGGATGAATCCATTTATACTATTATTGGTACAAAAATCAAATAAATTTATTACAACAATGAAAAAAGTATTTTTTACTCTTTTGGCGGGACTGATGGTCTCCGCACAAGTAATGGCAGTCTCCGTAAAGGATGTCTGCGGCCAGTTTAAAGGACTCTTACAGATTGGATGGGAGCCTTATCCGGAAAGGACAATCTACCTGCTTCCCGGAACGGTTGAGAACACCGTTACCTTTGTCCTGCCTGATTTCTCTTTTGGAGCACAGAATCTTGGCAATATCGTATTGCCTAATATCACTTTAGCTGAGGATGGGAAGCTTTCATTAGCTCCCACAACCATGTACATGGATTCACTTCCCGAACCGCTGAGAGCCGGTATAACTCTGTTGGATTCTTATGTCGATGACTATGAAGGCACAACCACAACATATTATTCTGTATTGTCTCAGGAAAGAGCACAAGTGACCTTGTCTATTGACGCTAATCTTGAAGAGGGGGATATTATTGTAACGTTTGACGGAGCGGCTGTTAGAAACAAGAACTTCGCTCTGGTCAATGGCGGATTTGAAGGGGTTTGGACGAATAATGAGCCTGAAGGTTGGCACTCTTTCTATTCTGCTACAGGTACCTTAGCAGATCTTATTAAAGGTACTGAACAATTCAAGCAGTCTGCAGTTGTACGCCCGGGAACAACCGGTAAGAATAGTGCCTTGATCTCTACCAAAATGGCAGCGGGTACGGTTCCTGCTAATGGTAACTGCACGAACGGTAGAATTAATGCCGGCTCGATGAAAGCTACTGAAGCAGCAGCAAACTACAACTTCTCTGACCCAGACAGCGTAGGTTATAACACTCCGTTCCAAGGTCGTCCGGACTCTATTGTATTCTGGGCTAAATACCAACCTGCTGACAAGAACCCTAATAATGAGGTAAACAAAGCACGTGTAAGCGCATTCATTACTACCAATGCCCGTTATCAGGATCCAGAGGATGCCGACAAGTACGGCGACGTGAAGATTGCAGCTGCAGTGAAGAACTACTCTGCTACGGCTGATCTGGGATGGCAGCGTATCTCTGTGCCGTTTGTGTACTATCCGAATAACTTAGATAAACAGCCGGCATATATCCTCACTACCTTCACTACTAACTCGACTCCTGGTGGAGGATCTTCTGCAAGAGGAAAAATGGATTCAGTGTATCTGGACGATGTAGAGTTGATTTACAACAAGACCTTGAATTCCTTCTCGATTGATGCTAACAAGTTGCAGTTCAATCAGAATGTAGCAACGGTTAATGAGAATTACTGCGATAGCTGCGCAGCCTATATAGCACTTGGCAACGGTGTTTCTACCCAGACCTTCATCGCTTTCGATGCTGCGCATAAATGTATTTTTGTCTATGTGATTGCTGACGACTATGCGCAGAGCGGCAAATATAACCTCTACCGCGTGGACTTCACCAATAGTAATACAGAGGATATTCTTCCGTTCAATCCGTCCGAGGGCGTAGAGAATATCTTCTCCGACAAAGCACGTGCAGAGAAGGTACTCATTAACGGCCAACTCTATCTCCGTCGCGGTGACGTATGGTACAACGTCTCCGGCGTGAGAGTAAAATAACAATTAGTATGAAAAAACGTTTTATTGCAATTATCCTGCCTCTATTGGCAAGTATGTGCGTTTCTGCCCAGACGTACAAAAACGGTACGTGGTATTCGTATTACAGCGATGATACCCATACCATGAACACCCAAGGCGACTATAAGCACGGTGGCGTGTTTGCGCCTACTGCTGGCAGACTGAATGTCAAATGGAAATATGAGTGGGTTGATTGGTTGGGATTCGCCAGAAAGATCGACACCGAGGTTTTTGAGTCTGCCAATAACGGTAGTTCTACAAATAAAGTGGGTTCGTTTCAAGAGAAAACAGGCAATGGTAGTGATGTAACCGAGGCTTTCAATATCAGCACAAACATCAACTGGATAGAATACAACCGTTCAGGGTTGCCCACCCACAAGGTACATGTCTATCATGAGGACATTCCTCTGGCAAAGCACATTCTCTTGGCTTCCGGCGACTACGGCACCAAGGCCGCTTCGCACAATTTCGGAGAACTGGAAATATTTGCTGTTTCGGATGCTTATACCGTTAATCTGCGTTCGTTCCTCACCAACAGAGACATCACGGTGACCTCCTCCGACCCGGAGAACTTCCGCGTGGGTAATGCCGACAGCAAGGAGCCTGTTGTCTATGCCGTAGGCGCCAATGCGTGTGCTTCGGCAAACGGTACGGCTGCCACTGCCGGTGGCGGTACGCTGGGAAAGATTAGCAACTATAACTTCCCTGTCTATTTTGTTCCGCAGAAAGGCGGTTCGTTTGAGGCTACCATCACCATCACCGACGGCACCTCTACCGCTACGGTGAAGGTATCTGGTACAGCGCCTAAACACGACCAGACGATCACTTGGGAGCCGGAACTGACCCTGCTCAGTAACGCTACTATAGCTTCTGCTACCGCTTCTTCGAAACTGGACGTTACGTATAGTTTCGAACCCGCAGGTGTTGTGGCTCTCGTGGACGGTGTGCTGACCCCGCTGACAGACGGTCGCGTAACCATCACTGCTTCCCAACCCGGAAACGACTTCTATAATCCGGCAGAACCGGTAGTGAAGACTTTCACGATCCATCCGGCAGTTACTTATTATGAGTATTCCGCAGCTATCTGTGAGGGTGAGACTTATTCGGATAACCTGTTCAACGAGCTGACGGCTTCGGATACATATACCTATAAGACGGCGAATGTGTATGGTGGTGATTCGCTTATTTCGCTTGTGCTGACCGTCAATCCGGTATATCGTTTCGTGGAAGAGAAGCAGATTTATCTCGGTGCGCAAGAGACTTGGCAAGGTCAAGACCTCTCTGCCATTTCATTAGGCGACACCATTTTGACCGCCGAATATCCGACAATCTTGGGTTGTGACTCAATCTATACGCTCCACCTGACCGTCATCATACCGCCTACTACGTATGGCACCTATGAGGCTGCTATCTGCCAAGGTGACTCGGTGGAGTACGAAGGCAAGTGGTACTTCGGCGAAGCGCAGGAAGAGGTTACGCTGGCTCAGAAGAACATCCTTGGCGGCGACTCGATCGTTCGTCTGATGGTTACGGTCTATCCGGTATATGCGTTTGACGAATACCTGGAGATAAATGCCGGTACCGATACGACTTGGCAAGGCCATGACCTGTCCGAAATCTTCCCTGTGGCGGATACCACGATTGTATCGGAGTATAAGTCTCTCAACGATTGTGACTCGACCTACATGCTCCATCTGACTGTTCTGGCTCCTACCCGCCACGGCGTATATGACGCTGCTATCTGCCAAGGTGACTCGGTAGAGTACGAGGGCAAATGGTATTACGGCGCAGCGCAGGAAGAGGTTACGCTGGCTCAGAAGAACTACTACGGCGGTGACTCTATCGTGACACTGACCGTGGCCGTTCACCCGGTATATGCCTTCAACGAAGAGATGACAATGTACGCCGGTGCGGATTCTGTATGGCAGAAGAAAAACCTCTCCGAACTGACGGTAGGCGATACCACGATTGTGGCGGAGTACAAGACCATCCATGGTTGTGACTCGACTTACACGCTTCTCCTCCATGTTCTGACACCGCCTACTCATTACGGCGAGCTGAATGTCAGCCTCTGTTCAGGAGAGAAATTCGTGTACGAAGGCAAGACCTACAAGAAAACGACGACAGCTACGGTAGTGCTGGCGCAGAAGAATATGTACGGCGGTGACTCTATCGTGGAGTTGACGGTGAATGTCTATCCGAAGATGCTGATGGAGTCCTCCATGACGATAATCATGGGTACGGAAACGACCTGGGAGAATATAGACCTCTCTGTCCTGCCGGTAGGCGATACGACCTTGGTAGCCGCATACAAGTCTATCCATGACTGCGACTCGACCTACACGCTTCATCTGACCGTTGAGCCTATTCCTACGGCTTACGGCGAGTACGAGGCTGCGTTCTGCGAGGGTGACTCGGTGGAATATGCCGGTGTTTGGTATCACGAGGCTGCGGTGTATGAGATCCCTCTGGACGAGAAGAACACCCTTGGCGGCGACTCGATTGTCCGTCTCACCGTGACGGTTCACCCGGTAGAGAGCACCGAGGAGACACGCCAGATAATGCTCGGCACCCAGGAGACATGGAATGAGATTGATTTCTCGGCTCTGCCTCTGGGCGACACTACGCTGGTAGTGAAAGGCACCACGGAGTATGGCTGTGATTCTACCTATACTCTGTATCTGACGGTAGTGGAGAATACCGCCACGGCGATAGACCAAACGCAGGCAGACCTCCAGCCCGCAGCGGCGAAGGAACTCCGTAACGGTCTCATCTACATCCGCAAGGGCGATGACCTGTATGACGTTTGCGGCAGAAAGGTAGAGACCGTACGTCTCTGACCCGAAAAGGGAATGCAAAAATAGCGACACGCAAGTGCCGCTATTTTTTTTGTGCTGTGAGCTGTTTGTTACTTCAATTCCAGTAAGGCGCGTTTGAGTTCATCGTCATAGCGGAGGTTAAACGCCGCCTGACCTTTCTGGTAGTAATAGCGCAGAACAATCTCGCTGCCCAGCATCTGTTTTACCTCCTCTTTGTTACGGTTGATGGCTTCCCTGTAATCCGGTGTCAGTACCGGTTCAAACGCCTTGAGCTGTGCCAAGGTCGCAGAGTCGAAGTCTTCGTTCTTGGCCATCTTCATCATATCGGCGAAGAACTTGGAGGTCTCCGTCTCGTACTTGAATCCGCGCTCGTCGAGGAAAGTGCAGAAATCCGCAATCTCTTCGTCCGTCAGTTCAAACACCTCAGGAGCGGCAATGGAGTCATGGAGGCGGTGGTACCGCGTAGCGTAGTCAAAGAAGTAATGGTTGATATACAGCGAGTAGCATATATCTACTTTTGCCGAGTCGGACATTACGATGTCCGGCAGAATACCTCCGGCGGTGTCTTTCTTGAGCTCGTGCCCTTTCTGGCGCTCGCTGTAGTCGATGGCCTGGATGCAACGGCCGGAGGGCAGGTAATACTTGCTGGTGGTCACTTTGACGTGCCCGCCGTAAGCTACAGGGCGCAGGTTCTGTACCAGACCCTTGCCGAACGTACGCTGGCCGATGAGCGTAGCGCGGTGCAGGTCCTGTAAGGCGCCGGAGACGATCTCGCTCGCAGAGGCGGAGTTCTTGTCCACCAGCACAACAAGCGGCATGTCTTTGTACCGCGGGTTGTTACGCGTCTTGTAAGTGCGGTTGCTGTTGGCGGTCTTGCCTTTGGTCTCCACAATCGTCACATCCCTGTCCACAAAGAGGTTCACCAGTTGCAATGCCTCATCCACGATGCCGCCGCCGTTCCCGCGCAGGTCGATGATAAGACTGCGCGCACCGCGCGTGTAATAAAGGTCGTCCAGGGCGTTGGTGAACGATTGGGCGGAACCCTCCGTGAACTCCCCGAAGGCGATATATCCCACCGGTTGCGCCAGACTGTCCGCCTCATAGACCGTGTAGTAGCTCACGGGATCCATGTGAATGTCCTCGCGCTCGATAGAGACGGTGAAGGGCTTGTCTATCCCCTCGCGCTCCAGCTCCAGCACGACCGTCGTGCCCGGTACGCCGCGGAGGTTGTTGCTCACTTCGGACACGGAGAGACCTTTGGTCGTCTTGCCGTCCACGGAGAGAATCCGGTCGCCGGCCTGCACGCCTGCACGCTGCGCCGGCTTGCCCTCATAAGGGTTCACGGCATACGTCCAGAGGGAGTCTTTGGATACTTTGCCTTTGTTCCTTTGTACTGCCCCCTTGTTACTTGGTCTGGGACGTTGCTGAATGATGGAACCTATACCGCCGTACTTGCCGGTGGTGAGCATACGCAGATCGCGGTCGTTCTTCTTGGGATAATAGACCGTATAGGGGTCTATCTTACGCAGCATGGCGTTGATAGCCGTCTCTGTCAGATCGCCGTAGTTCAGGGTGTCCACATAGTTGACATCCACCTGACGCATCACATCCGAGAAGATGTCGATGCACTCGTTCGCCCGCGTGGTCTTCTCACGGGGCTGGGCTTGGAGGAGAGAACCCCTCCCGGACCCTCCCCACAAAGGGAGGGCTACAAGCATCAATGCTAAAATCTTATGATAATTATTCATTCTTTTTTTTCCTCCCTTGAGGGGAGGGCAGGTGGGGTTGTTACCGCAGCTTGTTGGGGACAAAGGCGCTGACATCCTTGCCGTAGGCATACAGGTCGCGCACGAGGGTGGAGGAGATATGCGCGTATTCGGGGCGGGTGTAGAGGATAATGGTCTCTATGCCTGCCAGCTGTTTGTTCGCCTCCGCCATGTTACGCTCGTACTCGAAATCACCGATGCAACGCATGCCGCGGAGAATAAACTGTGCGCCCTGCTCCTGCGCAAAATCAACGGTCAGGCAGTCGTAGATGGCTACCTTCACGCGTGGCTCGTCCGCAAAGATCTTACGGATGGCTTCTTCGCGTTCACGGATAGGGAAAGTCTCTTTTTTGGTACTGTTGCGGCCGAGGCCGATGATGATCTCGTCGAATATCTCCAGACCACGTTTGACGATGTCGTAGTGACCTACGGTAAAGGGATCAAACGATCCCGGGAAAATAGCTTTTTTCATAACTCTAAACTCTTGTCTCTAAACTTTTACGGTGATTGATCACCGGAAATTGGTACATTTCATATAATTTCTCACGGAGGAAAGCTTCGTCCTTGTTCGGTATATCGATCAGGGCTAACCGGCTCTCTATGTATGCGTCAAAATCCGTGCCACGCTCGAAGATTTCATAGCCTTGATGGATATGACGGTCGATGATGTCGCAGATATGTTGCAGCTGCTCGGAGTGGGGCTGTTCCCTGTACTCGGGGTGGGCGGCGAGCATGGCGTCTATCTCCGGATTGATGCTCGGAGTCAGGCGGTAAACCACACGTCCTTTGTATCCCTCGATGCCGGTCTGCATGGAGACGACATCGTCCCGTTTGGACTTGTGCCAATTGGGAATGTCGCGTTTGAGTTGCATCTCTGCCGCCTTGAGGTAGTCGCATGGGTCGAACTCATAACTGATACTTACCGGACAGATATTCAGCGTTTTCACTTGTTCGTACAGGTCGCCTTCGCCTATGGTCAGCATGTGGAGAACAGTGGTCTGGGTGAGGTCGTTGCTGTCCTTGGCGCGTCCTTCGCGTTGCGCCAGCCAGATAGACTTGCCTTTGCTGCGGAGCAGGCGGATATAGGCGGAGAGCTGCTTGGAGTTCTCCAGCCGGGCATGCGGGCCTGCTCCGCGCTTCACCGCGAAACAACGCAGGTAGCGCATCACAAACTCGATCCACGGCTTGGCAAACAGGTTATTGCCGACGCCCATGTACGGACGGATGAAATAATGTATCCTCAGCAGGTACGACAGCCACGCCGCGTCCATGATGATGTCGCGGTGGTTGGTGATGAAGAGCGCACCGTGCCGGATATCTTTCTCAATCTGCTTGCGGTCGCCCAGGTAATCCAGTTTCAGGCTCTTCGTCCGCTTCCACGCCCATATCTGTAACAGCGGGAAGATAATCAGGAAATCCGTCAGCCATAGAATCCAGCCTACGCGGTACGCCCGTATGTCTTTGAAGTCAGTCATAACAATTGATCGTTTTGATGCAATCAAAACCATTTTAACTCATTAACTCTTTAACTCTTTAACGAAGTTTTCAAGGGCATCTTTGGAAGCTTCCCGATAGGCTACCATCAGACCGCCGGTGCCGAGGAGCGTGCCGCCGAAATAGCGGACTACTACCACTAAGATATTATCCAGCCCCCGTGCGTCTATAGACCGCAAGATAGGTGCGCCTGCTGTGCCGTGGGGCTCGCCGTCGTCTTTCGTGCGCCAGAGGTTCGGTCCCAGCCGGTAGGCGTAGCACACATGCCGCGCGTCGTGGTATTTCTTCTTGTACCACGCGATACGGGTCTTCGCCTCCTCCTCGTCCTTAATGGGCTCCGCGAACGCTAAAAACTTGCTGCCTCTGTCCTTATATATGCCTTGTGCGGTTGTTGCCATTTCTTTCCCTATATTCCTAACTTCTTGCGGATGTCATCAGGGATGGCGTTCTTGTGAACGAGGATGTCGTTCGTCTTGTATTTCATGAACGCCTCGCTGATATACCAGATACCTTTGTAGTCCGAGCGGACGGTGCCCCAGCTGTTCTTGACCATGTAATAGCGCTTGCCGTTCTGGTCCTTGGCGGTACCGAAAATCTGCATGCCGTGGTCGTCTGTCGTCTCCCAGTTGTCGTATGCCTGCTGGCGCATCTCCTGGGTGATCTCTTTCTCCGGCAGAGGTTTCTTGGTCAGCTCCTCTTTCTTCTTGTCCGCCGTCATGCCCAGCCATTTGGCCATGTCGGAACCGGTGAGGTCTGCTCCTTTGTCGTCGTCCGGCATCACGCCTATGCCTTTGCGGGTGAAGCCTGTCTCACTCACGTCAGCCCCCCACGCCATGGTGTAACCGTTGGCGATGGCGTTGTCAATCACGCGCATGAGCTCGTCAATAGGCAGGTTGTACATCTGGTCCATGCGCCAGTTGTCGGGTACCTCTAATGCGAAAGTCTGGTAGAACGGGTGATGCGTGTAACTGGTCAGCGATACATAGTCGTCGGCATCCAGACCTAACGACTCCACGTAGCTCTGCGGAGTGTACATCTGACCCTCATAGAGGAACTCTTTCGGGCAGCGGCCCAGATACGTGTCGTAGATCGCCTGCAGACCTTCGCGCCACACCGGCGTCAGTTTCTTGAGACCCGTCAGGGCGTTCAGATAGCCGGCGGCTACTTTGTCCAACTCGGTATGAACGGGCAGGGTGTCGGCCGGCGTGGAACCGTAACGGATACCCGGCATCACACTCTGCGGCACAAGACCGTAATGCTTCATGCAATAAATCACGTCATACGCGCTGCCGCCTGCCGCAAAATGCGGCTCGTTATACATCCGCACGCAGTAAGTGGCGCGGTCCATCATCGTCTTGCTCACTACGTACATCTCCGCGAAATCCACCTCGGTACCTTTCATGCGGAGCACTTCCGACTCTAAAAAACCGAGGGTGGAGAAGGCCCAGCAAGTACCGCTGCGGTGCTGGTCTTTGACCGGCGTGATAGCTACGCTGTCAACGGTGGTGAAATGCCAGCCCTCGGCGGTGTCCGCTTCCGCTTTCGCCGTGTCCGGAGTAACGGCGGTAATGGTGGTGTCGCTGGAGAGAACGGTAGGAGCGGATACGACAAGGGTGGTGTCGGTTTGGGCTATGGCTGCCATACTCATGGCGGCGAAAAGGATAAAGATACTCTTTCTCATATTATTTTTTGTTTGTTCTTTAGTATTATATACATAGTATATAATACCGATAGGTTGAATGACTGATAATTAGTGCGTGATAAGTGCGCGGTAAGTGCGCAATAAGTTTGTTATTTTTGGTCTAATCCCCTTATTCCGGGAACTCCATCAGGTACGCTTTGATGAAGGCGTCTATGTCTCCGTCCATCACGGCGTTGACATTCGACGTCTGGTAGTTCGTGCGGTGGTCCTTCACGCGGCGGTCGTCGAAGACATAGCTGCGTATCTGGCTGCCCCATTCGATCTTCTTCTTGCCTGCCTCCACCTTCGCCTGCGCCTGACGCCGTTTCTCCAGCTCTAATTCATACAACTGGCTTCGCAAGTGCCGCAAGGCGTTCTCGCGGTTCTTGGGCTGGTCGCGTGTCTCGGTGTTCTCGATGACAATCTCATCCGGCTGACCGGTCAAGGGGTTGACGAACTTGTAATGCAGCCGCACGCCGGACTCCACTTTGTTGACGTTCTGACCGCCGGCGCCCGAGGAGCGGAACGTGTCCCAACTCAGACCTGCCGGGTTCACCTCCACCTCGATGGTGTCGTCAATCAACGGTACTACGAACACGCTCGCAAAACTCGTCATACGTTTGCCTTGGGCGTTGTACGGACTCACGCGCACCAGACGGTGAACGCCGTTCTCGCTCTTGAGATAACCGTACGCCATGTCGCCCTCGATATTGAAGGTCACGGTCTTGATACCCGCCTCGTCGCCTTCCTGCAGGTTGGCAATCGTCACTTTGTAATCATGCTTCTCGCAATACCGCTGGTACATACGCATCAGCTGCTCCGCCCAGTCCTGAGCTTCCGTTCCGCCGGCGCCCGCGACGATCTTCAATACTGCCGGCATCTGGTCCTCCTCGTGGCTCAGCATGTTCTTCATCTCCAGGTCCTCCACCTCCTGCAGGGCCTTGGCGTAAGCGGCATCCACCTCTTCCTCGGTCACGAGTTCCTCTTTGTAATAATCAAAACTGAGCGACAGCTCTTCCACTGCCGCGCGTACTCCCTCGTACCCGTCTATCCACCGCTTGATACCTTTCACCTTGCGCATCTGCGCCTCGGCGGCTTTCGCGTCGTCCCAGAATCCGGGAGCCTGGGTGTGCAACTCTTCTTCCTCCAACTGGATACGCTTCTCGTCTATCTGCAGATACGACTTCAGTTTGTCAGCTCGCTGCTGTACATCTTTTAATTGTTCTATTGTTATCATAAGCCTGTTTGTTGCCAATATACAAATCGGGTACAAAGATACAAATAAATTTTCACATACGCAAGCGCGCGTTCTTTTTTTGTGAATTTATGGGCAATTATTTGCATATGTAAAAAAAAAGTCGTATCTTTGCACGCTAAATTGGAGTATTATGGATTCATTTGAGGAATTATGCCGCTCCCGGCGCTCTGTACGTCAGTACAAGGCGCAGCCGGTGGAGCAGGAGAAAATAGATTATATGCTGCGTTGCGCACTCATGTCGCCCTCGTCCAAACGGACCAATCCATGGGAGTTTGTCGTGGTGCGGGACGAGGCGAAGCTCCGTGCCATGGAGGGCTGCCGGACGTACGGCTCCGGGATGTTCAAAACGGCGATGGCGGCGATAGTCGTAGCGCTGGACACGACGCTGAGTGACACATGGATGGCGGACGGGGCTATCGCGGCCGAGCATCTGCTCTTGGCGGCGGAGGAACAGGGACTCGGCGCCTGCTGGTGCCAGGTATATCAACGCGAGGGCGCGGAGGAACTGATTCGTTCGCTCTGCGGAGTGCCGGAGGACAGAACGATACTTTGCGTCATCTCCCTCGGATATAAAGACGAGGAGCGCAAGCCCTACGATCCCGCCAAACTGCGCTATGACAAAGTGCATAGCGAGAAATATTAATTATTCATTGTTAATTATTCATTCAAAGTGAAACCAACAATAGCAATCACAGCCGGCGATACGAACGGCATTGGATACGAAGTGATTATCAAGGCGCTGCTGGAGGCGCATATGTTTGAGTTGTGCAAGCCGGTGATTTACGGCAACGCCGTGGTGGCGAA
This sequence comes from uncultured Bacteroidales bacterium, assembly GCA_902774995.1. Taxonomy (GTDB): domain Bacteria; phylum Bacteroidota; class Bacteroidia; order Bacteroidales; family Paludibacteraceae; genus Colicola. Next base: position 35,555 of record CACYKR010000002.1, read on the forward strand.
GCAGCATATACAGACGCTGGGCGAAGAGTGGCGTAATATTCAGTGGAACGCCATCGACGACCCGGAGCAGGCGAAAGACGGCCGTCTGAACCTCATTACCTGCTATCCCGATACCACCCCGGTGACGCTCGGCGTCCCTTCGCCGGAGGCTAACAAAGCCGCCAAGGCGGCGCTCGACCGCGCGTGCAGCGATCTGAAGGAAGGCAAGGTGCAGGCCCTGGTGACTGCCCCAATCAACAAAGAGGCGCTCAATGGAGGCCATACGGAGTACCTGGAGAAGCTGTTCGGCGGTAATTCGCTGATGATGCTCTGCTCGGGCAACCTGCGCGTGGCGCTTGTTTGCAACCACGTGGCGATAGCAGACATTCCTGCGCAGATAACAGAAGAGCGCATACTCGCCAAACTCACCCTCCTCAACGACAGTCTCAAACGTGACTTCGGTATGGAAAAACCCCGTATCGCCGTCCTCGCTCTTAACCCCCATGCCGGCGATGCCGGACTGCTGGGCAAGGAAGAACAGGAGATCATCGCACCGGCTGTTCAGAAAGCCAACGAGCAGGGCATATGGGCGTTCGGGCCTTACGCCTCTGACGGATTCTTCGGCAGCGGACATTTTGCGCAGTTTGATGCCGTGCTCGCTATGTATCACGACCAGGGACTGATACCTTTCAAGACCCTGGACATGTCAGGTGTGAACTATACCGCGGGGCTCTCCGTGGTACGTACTTCCCCGGACCACGGCACCGGTTATGACATAGCCGGCAAGAACGAGGCGGACCCCTCATCTATGCGCAACGCCCTCTTCATGGCGGTTGATGTACTCCGTCAGCGTGCAGAGTACGACGAACTGCGCGCCAATCCCCTGCCGTTTATCGAACGCGAAGACAAAGAGGGACGGCCCAGAAGAGAATTCATAGATTTCAAAACTACAAGATATAATGACAGCACAAGAGATTAGAAAATCCTTTTTGGATTTCATGGCTTCGAAGGGACACCAAGTCGTTCCCTCCGCGCCGATGGTTATCAAAGATGACCCCACACTGATGTTCACCAACGCCGGCATGAACCCCTGGAAGGGTATCATCCTCGGCAACGACCCGATCAAATATCCGCGCGTGGCGGACAGTCAGAAATGTCTGCGCGTGAGCGGAAAGCACAACGACCTGGAGGAGGTAGGGCACGATACTTACCACCACACCATGTTCGAGATGCTGGGTAACTGGTCCTTCGGCGATTATTTCAAACAGGAGGCGATTGACTTCGCATGGGAGTATATCGTGGATGTGCTCAAGATAGACCCCGCCAACCTCTATGCCACGGTCTTTGAGGGCTCGGAGGAGGAAGGGCTGGCGCGCGACGATGAGGCGGCTGCTATCTGGGCAAAGCACCTGCCTGCCGACCATATTCTGAACGGCAACAAACATGATAACTTCTGGGAAATGGGCGAAACTGGTCCGTGCGGTCCGTGCTCGGAGATTCACGTGGACAGCCGTTCCGAGGCAGAGAAAGCCCAAGTGCCCGGACGCGAACTGGTTAACAAAGACCACCCGCAGGTCATCGAGATATGGAATATCGTCTTCATGCAGTTCAACCGCAAGGCGGACGGCTCCCTCGAACCGCTGGCAAAGAAAGTGATTGACACGGGTATGGGCTTCGAGCGTCTCGTGCGCACCATCCAGGGTAAGACCTCCAACTACGACACCGACGTCTTCCAGCCGATGCTGAAGAAGATCGGCGAGATCTGCGGTTGCGAGTACGGCAAGGACGAGAAGACCGACATCGCCATGCGTGTCATCGCCGACCATATACGTACGATCGCGTTTGCTATCACGGACGGTCAGCTGCCCTCGAACGAGAAAGCCGGTTATGTCATCCGCCGAATCCTCCGCCGCGCCGTGCGCTACGGATATACCTTCCTCAACATGCGTGAGGCGTTCCTCTATCAGCTGGTACCGCAACTGATAGCCGACATGGGCGAGGCGTACCCCGAGCTCGTCAAGCAGCAATCGCAGATAGTGCCGGTCATCAAATCCGAGGAAGAGGCGTTCCTCCGTACACTCGACAAAGGTATCGGACTCTTGGACAAACTCATGGACGAAGCTAAGAAAGCCGGTAAGACCGAGATCAGCGGCGTCGATGTGTTCACTCTCAAGGATACCTACGGTTTCCCGCTCGACCTGACCGAACTGATTCTCCGTGAGAACGGTTTCACTACCAACGAGGAGGAATACAACAAAGCACTCGCCCATCAGAAAGAAATGGGACGTTCAGCGAACAAACAGGACCTCGGCGACTGGACCGTTCTTGCGGAAGGCGAGACCGAGTTTGTCGGTTACGACGAACTGACTTGCGCCACACGCGTGCTCCGTTACCGCCAGGTAAGCCAGAAAGGCAAGACCTTCTATCAGGTGGTATTGAGCAAAACACCGTTCTACGCGGAGATGGGCGGTGAGATAGGCGATACCGGTACGCTCGGCAATGTTCGTGTGCTGGATACCAAGCGTGAGAACAACCTGCCCGTACACATCCTCACCGAACTGCCGGAAGGACTCGAAGGAGAACTGACCGCTACTGTGGACGCTGAGAAACGTCAGGCGATCATGTGCAACCACACGGCTACCCATATTCTCCATTACGCCCTGCGTCAAGTGTTAGGGCAGCATGTGGAGCAGAAGGGTTCGCTCGTTACTGCCGACAGCCTGCGTTTTGACTTCTCCCATTTCCAGAAAGTGACGCCCGAAGAGCTCCGCGAGGTGGAACGTCTGGCCAACCGGCTCATCCGTCAGGACCTCCGACTGGAGGAGAGCCGTCATACGCCTATAGCTGAGGCGAAGGCAATGGGGGCTATGGCGCTCTTTGGTGAGAAATACGGCGATGACGTGCGCGTCATCAAATACGGTCCGTCCATCGAGCTCTGCGGCGGTTGTCACGTGCCTTCCACCGGTAAGATTGGCTCCGTGCGTATCGTGATGGAGACCTCCGTAGCAGCAGGCGTACGCCGTATAGAAGCAGTCACGGCGGCAAAAGCCGACGAACTCTACTACACCCAGCAGGACATGCTTGTCGGGCTGCGCGCACTCTTCAACAACGCGCCGGACTTGGCTGGCGCTATCCGTAAGTCCATCGAGGAGAACGCCGGACTCAAGAAAGAGATAGAAACCTTCATGGCGGAGAAGGTTGAGCGCTTCCGCGACGAACTCGTCAACCGCGCTGAGGACTTCAACGGCATCAGACTGGTACGTCTGCAAGGGGAGATGAACCCGGAGATGATACGCGGTGTCATGCCGCTCCTCCGTGGTAAGTTCACCGACGTCAAGTTCGCCGTGGTGGGGGCTACCCAATACGAAGGCAAACCGACGATTGCCGTCTTCCTCTCGCAGCCGCTTGTAGAGGCAGGCAAGAATGCCGGCGCAATGATTAAGTCCGCTGCCAAACTCATTCAGGGAGGCGGTGGCGGTCAGCCGTGGATGGCTACTGCCGGCGGGCGTGACGTCAACGGACTCAATGCCGCTATGGAAGAGTTGCTCGCTGCGCTGCAATAAATGTGAAAATGCGTAAATGAATAAATGTGAAAATGAAGCTCCCGACCCGATATCTCCCGGATAAGACCCGTAGTGCCGTGCGATTCTTCTTCGTCGGCACCACGGGCGCTGTACTGCAGACGTGGTTCTTCATGGCGGCGCTGACGGTCATGGGCGAACCCGATAAAGGCACGGCGTTGTACTACGTCGCTTTCGGCATCGGATATATCCTGGAGATGATCCCGAATTATTTCTTCTCGAATTGGTACACCTTCAACACGAAACCCACGAAGAAGAACGCAGGAGGATTCCTCTTTGCGCGGGCAATCAACCTCGTCGTGCAGTTCGGTCTGCTGCCATTAGCACTGGCAGCTTTCCCATCTTGGCGGGATGACCTCATCAGTATCTTCGTCATCTTCATCGGAGGCTGCATCAACTACTTAATCTGTCTTATCTTCTTTAAGAAACCCAAATCATGAAAATCTACAGAGCCAATATTATCCATACCCCTACGCCCCATAAACTGGAGATCATTGAGCACGGGTATGTGGCGGTCAAATCGAACGGACTTATAGAGGGCGTGTACCGCGAACTGCCTGAAAACATGGACTGGCGGCGACAAGTCATGGATTTCGGAGACCGTCTCCTCATTCCCGCCTTCAACGACCTCCATGTCCATGCGCCGCAGTACCGGAATATGGGACTGGCACTCGACCTCGAACTGCTCCCTTGGCTCAATACCTATACTTTCCCCGAGGAAACCAAATACGCTGACCCCGAATATGCCCGGCGACTCTATCGTCGTTTTGTACACGAGCTATGGATGCAGGGTACGATGCGTTCTGCCGTCTTCGGTACGATCCATCCGGAGTCCACACGTATCTTGGCGGACCTCTTCGTCCAGGCGGGCATGGGCGCTTTTGTCGGACTCGTCGGCATGAACCGCAACAGCCCCGACACTTTGCAGAACACCACCGCCGGACTCATCGAAGGCATACGTATGCTCAAGACCCACCTCGACGAACACGGCAATGACGGACTCGTACGGCCGATTATCACGCCGCGCTTCGTGCCTTCCTGCTCTGATAAGATGCTGCGCGCCTTGGGCGAGTACGCCGCCGAGACGGGGATGCCCGTACAGTCGCACCTCTCCGAGAACCGCTCGGAGATAGATTGGGTAAAAGAGCTCGAACCCGACTCCACCTGCTACGGAGATGCCTACAACCGCTACGGACTCTTCGGACAGACGCCGACCCTCATGGCGCATTGCTGTTATACCGACGGAGAGGAAATGGAACTCATGCGCAAGAACGGCGTCTATGTCGTCCACTGCCCGATGTCCAACAGCAACCTCTCGTCCGGCATGGCGCCTATACGCAAGTTCCTCAACGCCGGTATCCACGTAGCCCTCGGTACAGACGTCTCCGCCGGACACCATATGTCTATGCTGCGCGTCATGCAGTACGCTATACAGGTCTCCAAACTCAACTACGCCCAGACGCGCGGCGAGATGTCTTTCCTGACGTTGCCGGAGGTCTTCTATCTCGCTACCAAGGCCGGAGGCTCGTTCTTCGGAAAAGTAGGCTCTTTCGAACCCGGTTACGAGTTCGACGCGTTGCTTATTGACGACCGGTATCTCAATTTCGACAACTACACCCTCCCCCAACGGCTCGAACGGTATATCTACCTCGGCGACGACCGCGACATCAAACGCCGCTACTGCCGCGGCATCGAAATATCCGAACCCGTCTTCTAATCCCGATGACTGCTAAAGATAACATAGACCACCTCTGGGGCTTTGCACTGCTGCCTGACGCGTTTCCTTACCCTTGCCGTGGTGAGGAGAACCCGATGACGCTTGTCTGCCAGGCTCGGTGGAATGAAGGTATCGTGTGTATCTTTGCCGATCTGGATTATTTCTTCGGCGACATAGAGGCGGACGGCGGACATCTGGGAGAGTGGGGCAGGGACTATTTCAAGGTGGTCTATACAGCAGCGGATAAGCCCCTGCACCTCCATGAGATCCGTTACCCGGACGGAACACCGGCGGTGCCGGAGTCACGGCCTTTGGGCGATACCTTCCTGCATCCGCCTACCTGTTGGCAGGACGAACTGGAACAGGATTTCCCCGGGTATGAAATATTGCTGCAACTGGAGGAAGATGAAGAGATAGGATTGCGGTTCTACGACTGCGGCACGCTGTTCTTCCTCATCCGCCCCGAAGACCTCGCAGCGCACCATTTTGACCGCGTCCGGTGTGTCCTGTATTCCTACTAATAAATCATAAATCATAAATAGTACTTGCAATGACACCTCTTTTCACAGATTATCTCGCCCAAAACGACATCAATGGGTACCTGACCGCGTTACACCGGGAAGCCGATAGCGGAGACGCTCCTTCGCTGCGTATCTTACTCTACCTCTCCGTCATGGTTTCCGAGGTGGAGGATGCAATGGACTACGTCGATAAACTCATGACTATTGACGATGACTATGTCTTTGCTGTATGGCCTTACATGTCCGCTGCTATTAACGAACTGAACGAGGAACTCGGTACCTGTGATGATGACGAGAAGTATAAATACGCCCTCGGTGCGAAGTTCAAGACCGCCCTCAACACCGGCGACATGGAGTATGAGAAAGAGCATCCCGGCTTCGAGTCCCCCTTCCGGCTCTTTGGTGACAAGATTATTATCCTCCAGCGTGCCTACCTCCACCATGTAGGCCAGCAGACCTATCCCGTGATAGACGACAGCGTGGCGACCAAGCCCTGCGCGCCGAAGGAGAAAATAGACTACTGGTACAGCCTCTACCGTCGCAGTGACTGCTCGGCGAACCAAGAGACGATCTACAACGACGCCAAGCCTTACGCCGAGCAGGGCGACCCGGACGCGATGCTTGTTGTCGGATACCTGCTCGCCCACGGCATAGAGACCAAATACGACAGCCCGCGCGTTACTATTCTTCGCGCCAACCCGGATTTCGCGTTGCCTTTTCTCCGCCGCGCTGCAGACGCCGGACTACCCGAAGCATGCTGGGAGACGGCGGCTGCTCTCTTCCGCAAAAAAGAGACTGAGAGCGAAGCACTGGGCTGGCAGTACGTGGAGAAAGGGGCGGAAATGGATAATAAAGATTGTCTGCGTTGCCTGTTCGGGCGCTACGAAGGCAAGGACGACGCAACAGCGTTTGGCTATCTGGTGCGCCTTGCCGCCCAAACACACACCCACGAATACAAACTCACCCTCGCCGAGTGGTACGAGAAAGGCCGCGGCTGCGAGAAGGACGAGAAGAAAGCCTTCGAGCTGGTAGAATACGTCTGGAAGAACTCTTCCGCTTCCCCCTACGACAGCAGTCAGGAGGACTCCGTCGGAATGCTCTGCCGCTATCTGCGCGAAGGTATCGGTTGTACCCCTGACCCTAAGCGCGCAGAGGACATCTACCATTGGCACCAAGACGCCGAGGACCGCATGTGGGAAATGCTAACCAGGTAATTGAGAATTAAATTATTGACTATGGCTAAAATCACTGTTACCGGCTACGAAGTAGCCTGCGATCCGGGTATCAATCATTTCACGACCTACAAAGGCGAACCGATTGACGTCAACGATATTCAGCCCGGTATGAATCTGGAGCGACTGATTACCGATTCGTGGTGGCGCAGCGCAGTCAGTCATAAACTCGCAGCGCTGACCCTTGTCGAACTGCGTGACACCGGCGTAGTCCTCCACTACGGCATCAACGACATCTTCGTCGAGTTCGGCCACTCCAAACAGATTGACAAGGTCGGCCTGAGTTACGCCTACGGCGAACTGTGGGTCAAAGTAGAACCATAAAAAACTTACTGATATGGAAACACTACAATCTACTCCCGAGGCATTAGAGAAATATGCCCGGATCTGCTATGAGTATTGCGAGAAAGCCCAAAAGATTCTGCAAGAACAAGACGACCCCGGCCCCATTACCGGTTGGGCGCGTGAAGTGATTGTCTATGCCAAGCACCTCGGACAGTTCGAGCACATGCTGGGAGCGGCGTACGTCGTCACGCGAGATATGGCGGAGTGCCTCTTCGACCATCCGCGCCTCTTGCTCGAACTCAAGGAGACCGAACTGGAAATCCTGGAATATATAGAGGCGGTCGAGCACCATGATCTGGAAATCACCGATGACCTTCGTGCCGAGGTCAACACCCTGCGCCATAATATACAGGCCGCAGATGAAGGACGATGGGAGGCCATTATTACGAACAGTCATTTGAACCACGACCCCGTGGAGTGGACCAAAGAGTACGAAGAGGTCATTGACGAAGCCGACCACGAAGCGTATTCGCACCTCACGGACGTACCTCGCGGAATGGGTTTCTGCTTCGCCTATTGGGCGGAGAAAAGCAAAGCCCTCGCACGCCGCGGCATCGACTGGAGCAGCCCCTCCCGCATGAACCCCGGAGTCTTGTTTGATTAATTACAATGAAAAGTGAAAAATGAAAAAACGAAAGGCATAGTTATGAAAAAGACAATCATCTTGCTTGCATGGACAATGACTGCGCTTACTGCCTACGCGCAGACCTATCTCATTGAAGCACTCAAACCGACGGAAGAAAATCGCATCAAAATCATCTCTTCCAAAGTGGGGTTGAATGATTTTGACGCCCAGCGTATTGCGCATATCTATCATGTCAACACTACGCTGGTCATCCGGGGTGCGGCACACGGGCTCATCGGTTCCGACGACCACGGATATGTGACCTACAACCTCAAGGGGAAGTACTCCAAACTCACTTTCTGGTTAGGACCCACTTCGCGTGCAGGCGGCACTACCGCCAAAACGCTGCTCACTATTACGGCGGACGGCAAGCGGATATTTGACCGGCCCGTCTTCAATTACGACCCGCCGCGGTTCGTCACTCTGGATGTCACGGGCGTGGACGAGATCAAGTTCAAAGTGCTGGTCGGAGAGATTGACCTCGCACTCGCATACGCCCAGCTATGGAATGAAGGAGCGAATATAGTGCAACCCCAACTGCCGGTGACCTATCCGCAGGGCAAACTCAAACTCGTGGAACAACTCATCCCTTATTATACCAGCGGACAGATACATACTATCCAACCGAAGGACAAAGCCCCGGACTCGCTGGAGGAGTACCCCGGCATCGAGGAGAGCATCAGCATGTGCCGCCACGAGTTCAACAGCGGTCTTCAGTTCACCTCGGACCAGAAACTCATCGGCAACCCCTCCTACTATTCCTATTTCTGGTTGGGCAAACGCTACGAGAAACTGTCCTTTATCGTCGGTCCGCGTGACAACCAGAGTTCCAACACCTCCGCCTGGCTCGTCATCTACGGCGACAAGAAAAAGATTCTCTATGAGGAGATTGTCCGCCAGACCGACCTGCCGCGGCAAGTCGTCGTCGATGTCAAGGGACAGGAGAGCGTCTGTTTCTCCTGCGAACTGCGTTCCAGTGACTTCTTGGGTTCTATCACTTTCGGAGCGGTGGATATATACGCGTATCCTGCCGGCGACACCTCCGTGCCGCAGGAGGGATTGGCTAATATCAATAAAGAACAGGTCGCCAAACTCAAATCGCCGGCATCTCTTATGACCAATATCCTGCCGTACTCCGTAAGAGGCGTGGCGAAAGCAAAGAACACCCTCTTTACCGGCGAGTCGTCTTATATCACTTTCTCCATGGGTGGAGAGAAATTCTCCGAGGGACTGATACTCGCCTCGGGTGCCACTTTCTTCGACGATAATATAGACGCTTACGCCACTTTCGACCTCGCCGGAGAATTTGACTATATCTCTTTCTATGCTGGTATGCTGACTAACAGACGCGTGCTCGAAGACGACAGACTGCGTATCTATGCAGACGATAAACTCATCTTCGATACGGTTATCCATTGCACCGAGCCTAACAAGTACTTCGAGGTGCCTGTCAACAAATGCCGCTCGCTTCGGTTCGCTAAACCCGGTAACAAGAAACAAAAACAATGTTTCATCGGTGTGGGAGATATAGCTCTCTACCGCGGCAAACCGGTCAAGAACGACCTTTTCTACCACGAATATCCTGACTTCCCGGAGGAAGCAGACCTCATTGACCTCTGCCAGCGACCGTATTTCCACTACGTGGGACGGTATCTCTCCTCACTCACCAACTTCGATTTCAATGACTGCTTCAAACCCGGCGGCACCAAACGGGACTGCTTCAATATGAAAGACGGTTCTCAAATCTGCAAAGGTGTCATGCTTGAAGCAAACGTGCCGCTCGCATTCGAGGATATTACCATGACAGACGCAGCTATCATGTTCCTCGTTGGAGCGGGATCAGCGCTCAGCCAGAGCGATTTCGCTGCCTATTCAGGGACGTCTGCCGGTGGTGGTCTCACAGGCGATTTGGCTATACTCAGGCTCATGAATCCCGACAACAAAGGGCAAGCATCTGTAGTCGCCTTCAATCCTTACGGAGAATACCAAAGCTGCACCTTCTCTATCGCCAACAAAGCGGAGTACTGGGACGAAGTGGATAAACTCGTTAACCTCGGCGAACGCAAAGACCATCCGTTCCGCCTCAATGTCATCGCCGACCAGCGCCTGGTCAAGCAGATCGAACTGACCAACCGCATTGAGCCGCAGACCTTTACCGTACCTATTCACAACTGCCACTCGCTCGTCTTCTGGCTCGAACCCGGAGACACCCGTTCCGGCCAGTTCGTGCTCTATGACATGACCGTCAGCAAGAAACCCTATACGCCCGCCAAACAATGCTGGGAGGTGACGTTCACGCAAGACGGTGCGGCGCAGACCGTCTATGGCTGGCTCACCGAGCAGGAACTTCTGGAGAACATTGCCGAGATGCGCGCTGACTCATCCATCAGCAATATATCCTACCGTCCTGCCAAGGCTGATGACCGCGACGGATGCGAGAAACTGTTTGATAGTGCGAAAGAGTAATAGCTCATGAAGATTTTGAAACCCATAGAGCACCTCCCGCTGGAGGATTATCTCGACCTTGAGGCGGAGATGGTGAAGAACGTGCAGGAGCCGGTGTTCTTCACCTGGATCGTCGCTCCTACCGTCATTTACGGACGCCACCAGGTTCGCTCGCAGGAGGTCAACGACGCCTACTGCGCTGCCCACGGCGTACGAGTCGTGCAGCGCAAGAGCGGAGGCGGATGCGTCTATGCCGATGCCGGAAACCTCATGGTCTCCTATATCGACCCATCCACCCGCTCGCAGGAGGTCTTCGGGACCTTCCTGCAATACCTTGCTTCCGCGCTGCGCATGCTGGGCTACGAGGCGGTCACCACGGCGCATAACGATATATTGGTGGCAGACCGCAAGGTAGCCGGCACTGCCTGTTATACCACCCCCACGGGCACCGTCGTCCACGCCTCCATGCTATACGACGTCAACCTCGACGCGCTGGAACAGGCGATCACGCCTTCCGAGGCGAAGTTGGCGAAACATGCTGTCGCCTCCGTCCGCCAGCGCATCCGTAACCTTAGAGCGATAACCGACCTCGGCGACATAACCGCCTTCCGGCAACTCATCGAAGAGGCAATGCGGTAATTTCCTATAAAAATGACGTGCGCCCTTGCGTATGTCATTTTTTTTTCGTACCTTTGCACTCAAATTCGTAATTCGTAATTAGTAATTCGTAATTCATCATGGAGATTTCAGTACGTGCGCAATCCATGCCGGAGAGCCCTATCCGTAAGTTGGCGAAATACGCCGACGCGGCGAAGTTGGCCGGCGTGCATGTGTATCATCTTAATATCGGCCAGCCGGATATCCAGACCCCGCCGCAGGCGCTGGAGGCGGTGAGGCATTTCAAACAGGATATCCTCTCTTATTCCCCTTCTCAGGGACTCAAATCCCTTAGGACGAAGATGGTCAGTTACTACGCCGACTATGGCATCGACCTCTCCCCCGACGAGATTATCATCACTTCCGGCGGCTCCGAGGCGATTATGTTCGCTTATATGAGCTGCCTCAACCCCGGCGATGAGATCATCGTCACCGACCCTTCGTACGCCAACTATATGGCGTTCGCTATCTCATGCGGAGCTGTCGTCAAGTCCGTCAAGACGGATATCAAGAACGGCTTCAAACTGCCGCCGGTGGAGGAGTTTGAGAAACAGATCACGCCCAAGACAAGGGCTATCCTCATCTGCAACCCCAATAACCCCACAGGCTACCTCTATACCAAGCAGGAAATGCGCCAGATACGCGACCTCGTGAAGAAATACAACCTCTATCTTATCTCCGACGAGGTCTATCGCGAGTTCATCTATACCAAGTCGCCTTATATCTCCGCCTGCCACTTGGAGGGCATTGAGGAAAACGTCATCCTCGTCGATTCCGTCTCGAAGCGTTATTCGGAGTGCGGTATCCGTATCGGTGCACTCATCACGAAGAACAAAGCCGTCCGCGAGGCGGTCATGAAGTTCTGCCAGGCGCGTCTCTCGCCCCCTCTCTTCGGCCAGGTCGTCGCAGAGGCGTCCCTCTCCACGCCCGAGGAGTACATGCAGGAGGTCTATGACGAGTACCTCACCCGCCGTAACTTCCTCATCGACCAGCTCAACCAGATACCCGGTGTCTTTGCGCCGGCGCCGACAGGTGCGTTCTATGTCATGGTGGAACTGCCGGTGGATGACGTGGAGAAGTTCTGCAAGTGGTGCCTGACCGACTTTACCTACGAAGGCGCGACGGTTATGATGGCGCCGGGGACGGGTTTCTACACCAACCCCGAGGACGGACGCCACCAGGTCCGCATGGCCTACGTGCTCAACAAAGAGGATTTAGGCAAAGCCATGATTGTCCTCCGCAAAGCCCTTGAGGCCTACAATGAGAAATAAAAAAATGACTAAATGATTAAATAAATGATAAAATGGTAAATGACAAAATGATAAAATATGTCGGCTGCGATGACGCCGAGTTGGATTTGTTCGAGAGCCAGTACGAGTTGCCGGAAGGCATGTGCTACAACAGTTACGTGGTGCTCGGAGAAGAGAAAGTGGCAGTGATGGACGCAATGGACGCCCGTTGCTGCGACGAGTGGTTGAAGAAAGTAGAAGAGGCGTTGGACGGCCGCAAGCCGGACTACCTCGTCTGCCAGCACATGGAGCCCGACCACAGCGGTTCGATGGGTGCTTTCCTTGCCAAATACCCGGAGACGACGGTTGTCTGCTCCAAGCAGGCCGTGGTGATGATGAACCAGTTCGGTATCGAGGCAAAGAACGTGCAGGTGGTAGCTGAAGGACAGACGCTCGACCTCGGCGGACTGACGCTGCAGTTCATCGCCGCGCCGATGATCCACTGGCCCGAAGTCATCATGACCTACTGCCCGGAGGAGCAGGTGCTCTTCTCTGCGGACGCTTTCGGTAAGTTCGGTGTCTATCACGCCGACGAGGACGACTGGGCATGTGAGGCGCGCCGCTACTATTTCAATATTGTCGGCAAGTACGGCATGCAGGTTTCCAATGTGTTAAAGAAATTAGCGGACAAGCCTGTAAAGGTTATTGCCCCCCTCCACGGCTATATGCTGGAGGGCGAGAAGAAAGACGAAGCGCTACGCCTGTATTCGATCTGGAGCGCCTACGGCGTGGAGACCGAAGGTGTCCTCATCGCTTATGCCTCCATCCACGGCAACACCCGCCGTGCCGCCGAGCAACTCGCTGAGATACTCAAGGCCAAGAATGCCGGTAAGGTTGCTATCACTGATTTGAGCCGCGACGACATGGCGGAGGCTATCGAAGACGCGTTCCGCATGAACAGGCTTGTGCTCTGCTGCGCCACCTACGATGGTGACATCTTCCCGCCGATGCACATGTTCCTGCATAAGCTCCGCCTCAAAGGTTACCAGAACCGCCGTGTGGCATTGATCGAGAACGGCTCCTGGGCTCCGCAGGCGGTCAAAGTGATGAAGGAAATGCTCGCTCCCTGCAAGAACGTAGAGATAGTAGAGCCCACCGTCACCATCCGCGGCGCACTCAAACCTGCCCAACTCCCCGAACTCGAAGCCCTTGCCGACGCACTCTTGGCGTAAAGGGTAATAGCAACCGGCAAAAGGTACAAACACTATGCCTTCCAACGAAAGCAATATTATCATCTATAACACGCTTGACGGCCGTGCAAGTGTCGCTCTCTATGCCCATGACGGCAGCGTGTGGATGAGCCAAGCACAGCTCGCAGAACTTTTTGACACCTCAGTGCCGAATATGAGCATGCACATAGCTAATGTGCTGAAAGAAAAAGAATTACAAGCGGATTCAGTTATTAAGAATTACTTAACAACTGCCTCTGACGGCAAGCAGTATAACGTCACTTTCTATTCTCTGGAGATGATTTTGGCGGTGGGTTTCCGTGTGCGGAGCAAGCGCGGTACGCAGTTCCGTATCTGGGCGAACCAACACCTCAGCGAGTATCTGGTCAAGGGCTTTACGATGGATGACGAGCGGCTGAAGAATCCCAACGGCAGACCGGACTATTTCGACGAGTTGCTGGAGCGCGTGCGTGAGATACGCGCCTCCGAGAAACGCTTTTATCAGAAAGTGCGTGACCTGTTGGCACTCAGCAGCGATTATGACAGCACGGACAAAGCGACGCAGATGTTCTTTGCCGAGACGCAAAACAAACTGCTGTATGCTGTGACAGGCGAGACGGCGGCGGAGTTGATCGTCCATCGGGCAGATGCTTCGCAACCGAACATGGCACTCACTTCGTGGAAAGGCAGCGTAGTCCGCAAACAGGATATCTATACTGCTAAGAACTACTTGCAGCAAAACGAGATAGACACCCTCAACCGCTTAACGACGCTCTTCCTGGATACCGCCGAACTGCGTGTTCGTGAGCGCAAAGACCTGACGCTCCGTTATTGGCGCGAGACAGTGGACGGATTGTTGAATTTCCAGGGCAAAGTGGTGTTGCAAGGCGCAGGTTCGGTCAGCAACCGGCAGATGGAGGAACACGTGAATGCCATTTATGAGCAGTTCAATGCACGTCGCAAAGCCTTTGCCGCTGCCGAAGCCGACCGCGAGGACCAATTGGAACTCTCCGCCCCCTCAGACGAAGATCTGTCCGCTTTGCAAAGTTTGGCAGAAAGAAGAGAGAACTAACATCGCTCTTGGCATAAGGGCCGGCACAACCTGCAACACAATCTACAAAAGGTAAAAAATATCTAAAAAATGGCATACACTATTGCGTATGTCGTTTTTTTTGTGTACCTTTGCCCCCGCAAAGGTTTTTTTCGCCCCGCAAAGAGACCAAAAAGGGCGGACATAACCCCGGCAAAGACATATTTAATAAGGCACAAAGCGTTGTGCCATAAAACAAAGCGTTATAAGCCAGACTTGATTACTTGGAAACTTCGACACTTTTTAAGTAATTTATTAATCTCAAGCAAAAGCCTATCGACGCTCGCGCCTACGGCGTGAGCTTTTGCGTAGAATTTGAGATTAATAGGTAGTCGAAGACCTCAAGTAATCAAACGAAGCGGACAAAAGTTCACGTTTTTTTGTATGTCTATATTCCAATTAACGTGGCGCAAGCCACAAGTATTAACAATAAAAAACAATCAAAACAATGAGGAAAAACTATTGTCAACCGACGACGGAAGTTGCCGAAGTAGTAACGGTAAGCCGTGTACTGATGGCGAGCGGAGGCAGCGATCCGACACCGACACCGGCTACAAGTGTGAGCGCCACGCGTACGGCGTACAGCAACGGAGGTGGTAAAGTCTGGTAAAAAGGAGGAAGAAGTATGAAAAAGAATGTATTGATCCTTAGTGCATTGTGCTTTGCCGCAATGACACTTGTTTTCTCGGGTTGCAAGAAA
>CACYKR010000003.1 GCA_902774995.1 uncultured Bacteroidales bacterium
CCCGGACGGCTTCTTCGTCACGTCCTTCCTCCAGTGCAGGGTTTTCCTGCAACTCCTCGTTGATGCGCTTGCTCAATTCGATGGACGGTAACTCCAGCATCCGGATCACTTGGATCTGGGTGGGGGACAACTTCGTCGTTTGTGTGAGATTCTGTTGAAGGCCGATCTTTTGCATGGTTTATCCGATTAGTTCCAATACATTGGATGTGATATATGCCAACTGCTCCTCGTCCAGTTCCGTATGCATTGGAAGCGAGAGAACGCATCCGGCCAAGCGCTCGGCTACGGGAAAATCGCCGTCTTTGTACCGCGGATCGAGGTATGCTTTCTGCTGATGGAGGGGAACCGGATAATAGATCATAGCGGGTATACCGCGTTCTGCCAGTCCTGTACGGAGCTTGTCTCTGTCTGCACCCGTTACGCGCAGCGTGTATTGATGGTACACATGCGTGGAGTGCGCCTCATGGCCCGGGATAAGCAGTTTGCCATTGCCCCGGAAAGCCTTGTCGTAATACGCTGCCGCTTTCTGACGCGCTGCGATATACTCATCCAGGTGCGGCAGTTTGGCATCCAGCACAGCTGCCTGAATACTGTCCAGACGGCTGTTGACACCGATCATATCATGGTGATAACGGATGACCATACCATGGTTGGCAATAGCGCGCATGCGCGCCGCCAGTTCGTCATCGTTGGTAAAGATGGCACCGCCGTCTCCGTAGCAGCCCAGGTTCTTTGATGGGAAGAAAGAGGTGCAACCGATATGTCCCATCGTACCGGCTTGTTTCGTTTCGCCGTTGGCAAAAGTATATTTGGCTCCTATCGCCTGACAGGCGTCCTCTACCACGTAAAGATGATGCTCGTTGGCTATCGCCATGATCTCCTCCATATTGGCGCATTGACCGAACAGATGGACGGGCACGATAGCTTTTGTACGCGGCGTGATAGCGCGGCGAACGGAGGCGATATCCATATTCATCGTTTCCCATTCTACATCTACCACTACCGGAGTCAGCCCCAGCAACGCTACCACCTCGGCGGTAGCAATAAAGGTAAAGGTTGGCGTAATGACTTCGTCACCCGGTTTGAGACCTAAGCCCATCAGCGCAATCTGCAATGCATCGGTTCCATTGCCTACGTTGATGACATGCTTGGCACCGGTGTATTGCTCCAGATGTGTCTGGAAATCCGTCACTTTCTGGCCCTTGACAAACGAGGCGGAATCAATCACCTCCTGAATACCGGCATCTATTGCCTCTTTGATTTTGGTGTACTGCGACTGCAGATCAACCATTTGAATCTTTTTCATCTTGCTGTACAAATAATAAAAACTCCACTACGCCGGGGTATGCCCATGCTCCGGTGATATAAGGGTTTGAGAACTGTAACTCTACTTCTAATTTGTCTTTCCGCTCCGGCGAATAGACGCAATAGGCATGAATATCCGAGGCGTTTACTTGCGCAAAATGGCTCATACCTACGCGTACGCTCACCTCTACTTCACGCGGGAAAAGACGGATCCGATAGCCCTCAGGTATGCCTCTGACGTGCAACGGGCAGGTAAACTTCTTCTCTGTGAACCGTTCGGTAGAGATACGTACATCAATGCTGTCCCGTTCCGCACGTATGCCGGTAGGAATAGCCAGAGCAAGACGTAGCTCCGTGGTGTCGCTCAGCTCGTTGAGTTCCGTATAATCGGTGTAGAGTGTGTCGATTGCGGTTAGGTCTCTCTCCTGACCGTAGATCTTCACGCGCTTATGGCTCAACTGGGGAGTACCGGTCATCTGGTACTCCGGTGCCATGTTCAGCCTGCCTTGGAAAGCAACCGTGACGGTTTTCTCCTGTTCAGTGAAATACGGGCAGGAAATCTCCTCGGGCGTAGTCTCAATGAGTCGGCTTGTGCCTTGCAAAATATCGCTGATGCTTCGTCTAAACGCATCCGATGGTACGCGTATCGTACCTTTCTCGCCGTGGATATAGGGTCTGAGGTCTATGGTCAGTCTGAGCGGTTCCCGGTGATAGGTGTTCAGACGCGCACCTGCGTCACGCACCTCTATCTGCACGGTGTCCGGCAGACCCGGTTGGCCAAATCCGATATTTCCCGACTGACCGGTATATTGGATAAGGACGGGTACGCGCGTGTTACGCACGGACTGCATAGTATAGCCGTACCATAGCAGCGCAGCTAATACGAAAAAAAGCAGAAATGTGAATACCTCTTTTCTCACCGGTTCCGGATAGATTATTTTTTCTCCTCGGCAGCTACATCAGCTGCATCAGCATATACGCTTTCTTTGTTTACTTTGATGGTCACGTCCTTGGCAATGGTGATGATGAAAGTGGTGTCCTGCACCTCTTTGATTTCGCCGTAGATACCGCCTGCGGTAACTACTTTATCGCCTTTTTTCATGTTCTCGCGTTGTTTCTGAATCTCTTTCTGACGCTTCGTTTGAGGACGGATCATGAAGAAATAGAATACTACGAAAATCAGAATCATCATTACCCAGAATGACCATTGATTTTGCTGTTGGCCCTCTACGGCCAGGTCTTGCAATAAAATGAGATTTAGCATAATTGTATGAATTTTAGTTGTTTGCGGTTATTTTACAGAGAGGGCTTTAAAGAATGTACCGTTATATTTCATCTCGCGCAGGATCTCCGTGAGGATGCCGTTGATAAACATATAACTCTTGTCGCCCGAATACTCTTTAGCCAGTTCGATATACTCATTGAGGGAGACGGTGAGCGCTATCTCCTCAAATCCCAGAATCTCCGCCAAAGCTGTCTCCAGAATGATGCGGTCCATGTACGCAATACGATCGGCATCCCAACCCTTGAGATGGGCGTTGATGAGCTGCTCGTAGTCGTTATGGCCGTTGATAGCTTTCTCCAGCAGGGAGTTGGCGAAAGCCACCTCGTCCTCGCTGTCGAACATTTCCAGCAACGGTGTGTCCGGTGTGCTGTCCTCTTGGAAACGCTTGATTGTTTTGATAACATAGCTGACCACTACGTCGGCATCGGTGGTCCAGTTGGATTTGTCCAACACTACCTCCATCTCGTCCAGTGCATCGTGCAGGGTTGCGCTGTCAAAAAGCAGATGTTGGTATATCTGGCGCCAGAGACGTTTGTCATCCTCATACGTACACTCCTCTGCCTCCATGTATTCGCGATAGAAATCGCTCTCTACCAGACGGCGGTACACGTCGCTGATAGCCGACATGCCGCTGTCCCAACTGAGACGCTGTTCTTGAACACGTGCGCGTAAGGCACGGTTATCGAAGATTTGCCGGGTGAGACGGTTCTGTAGAAAACGGCGGTTGGGAGTCCAGGCAGAGTGGGTTGCACGGGCACGGGATATCTGCTCCTCCATCTGCTGTTGCGCATAAGCTGTAAGCTCATTGGCAAAGTCCAGCATCATGAAATACAAATCATACGTGTCTGCAAAACTCTTGTTGAGCGTTTTACGAGCGGTGAGGAGAGTTCTGTCCGTGTTCTGGTAATAAGCGAAAAGCGTCTGGACAACACGCGTTCGCACCATTGTTCTATTAATCATATATTTCGTTTATATTGTCTGTGCGTGAGCGCGCATTATGCGCGCGAAATAAAAAACGCTGCAAAGATACAAAAAAATTTGCATATTTGCAAAAAAAATCGTACCTTTGCAGCGGAATTTCAAAAAATATTGACAAAAGCATGGAAAATCAATTGGAAGAAAGACGCGAACAGGAGATTGTTTACAGCCGTTCCATAAAGGCAGGAAAACGGATTTACTACTTGGATGTTCGCAAGGCGCGTAACGAAGATTTGTATCTTTGTATTACGGAGAGTAAGCGTCGCCAAGCAGAGGGGGAGGAGTCTCCTTCGTTCGAGAAACACAAAGTATTCTTGTACAAAGAGGATTTTGCGCATTTTACGGAAGGGCTGCAGGATGTTATCGCCTTTGTACAGAGCCAGTTAGGCGAGATAGAGGAGCGTAAGGCATGGACGCCGGAGTCCGCAGATGCATCTGCAGCAGAGGAACCTAAGAAAAAAGGTATTCTTGGCTTCTTTAAATAAGTGTTTCGATAATCCCTTCGGCGATAGCCGATTTAGATTGCAGCGGCAGTTCGACAGAATTGCCGCTGTTTTTTAGTATAGTCACGCGGTTGGTATCTACGCCAAATCCTGCGCCTTGCTCGCGAAGCGAGTTGAGGACGATGGCATCCAGATGTTTGCGCTCCATCTTGGCGAGCGCATTTTCTTTCTCGTTTTCTGTTTCCAGCGCAAATCCGATGAGCTTTTGGCCCTCATGTTTGCTCTCGCCTAAAGTGCGGGCGATATCATGCGTGGCGGAGAGTTGTAATGTCCATTCCGTTTGACCGGGCTGTTTCTTGATCTTTTCGGAAGCTTCTTTGGCCGGTGTGAAATCGGCTACTGCGGCGCAAAGGATAGCTATATCCGTTTGGGACCACAGATCTATGCAAGCCTCATACATCGCTTGTGCGGAGAGGGCGTCTATTCGACGGATAGTGCCGAACGGGTTGCGTATTGGATGACTCACAGCGCCGCACACGATGGTTACCTCTGCTCCTCTGCGGGCGCAAGCCTGCGCAAGTGCTATACCCATCTTGCCGGTAGAGTAGTTGCTGATAAACCGAACGGGGTCTATCTTCTCCTGTGTGCCTCCGGCGGTGATGAGTATATGCCTGCCCTGCATGGTCTTTGGTGTGAGCGCATATTCGAGCGCTTCGTGCAGTTCCTCTACCTCCGGCATCCGGCCTTTGCCGCTTGTGCCGCAAGCCAAGAGACCCGTCTCGGGTTCTATGACGGAGACGTTTTCCCACCCGCGAATGGTATCTACAGCATGCTGCGTGGCGGGATTCTCCCACATCTTGTCGTTCATTGCAGGAGCTATTACCATCGGTTTGCGGGCTACGCAGGAGCAGATGGTGGTGGTTAGTGCGTCGTCGGCAATGCCTGCTGCCATCTTGGCTAACACATTTGCGGTGGCGGGTGCCACGATCATCGCATCGCACCAGTCGGGTAGGGAGATGTGCTCGGTAGCGTGTTCGTTGATAGCAGCGAACACATCCGAATAAACCCTGCTGCCGGAAACGGTCTGCAGGGTCAGTTCGGTTACAAACTCCAGCGCGTTTTTCGTAGCCGCTACCCTCACTTCCGCGCCCGCTTTTACGAGCGACCTGATGAGTTCGGGTATCTTATAAGCTGCGATACCTCCGCTGATGCCTACGATGATGTGTTTGCCTTGGAGAGACATTATTTCTTAGCCGCAAGGGCGCGCGATTACTTCAAGGCCTCGTCGCGGTTGCCGGAACGATATACGAGATCGCCGTCGATAAACTCCTGGGTCGCCATCAGCGTAGCTTTCGGAAGACGCTCGTACTGGCGGCTGATTTCAATCTGCTCTTTGTTCTCGAAAGTCTCGTCGAGGGTGTCCTGCGGAATAGAGAAATCCTGCAGTTTGGCATCCAACTCTTTCTTGAGACCGGCGCTGATTTGGTTCGCGCGTTTGGCGATGATAGCTACGGTCTCGTACACGTTTCCTACAGGTTCCGTCAACAGGTTGATATCACGGGTGACGGTGTTCTTGGGGGCTTTAGAATTCTTGTAATCCATATATTAGTCTTTTATTATTTTACGAATGTTGTTGAGCATTTTGTCCGCTTCCTTGCGGTGCTTGGAGTCCGGATACTCGGTGATATAATTATAGTACTCGTCTTGCGCATCGCGGGCACGGTCAACTTTCTTGTCCTCATACGAGTTCACCATCTGCTGGTATTTCGACTGAAGAATGAGCCAACTGAAGTTCTCCTGATATTTGTTGCTCGGATAGTTCTTGAGCGCGTTTTTAGCGACAATCTCGCAACTGAGGTAGTTATTCCCCAGATAGGTACCCAGGTTGTAATACAGCTTGGCGGAATAGAGCTCTTTCTGCGCCAATTTGTCGTACATCTCGCCCATCTCCCTATACGCCTGCTCGGCATACGGACTCTCGGGGTAGAGCTCTACGAAAGTCTGGAAGGACTCAATGGCTTTTTTCGTGATATCCTGGTCCAGACGGGCGTCCGGCGAATCCAGATACTGGCAGTGGCCTACCTGGAAATATGCCTCCGTGGCATACTTGCCTTTCGGATAATTGCGTACATAAGCCTGGTAATAATCCGTAGCGGAGGTATAGGATTTCTGCCCCATATAGCACCGCGCCAGATAGGCTAATACGTCCTCCGACCGTTCGGTGCCTTTGTAATAGGAACTTACATCGTCCAGCAGCGTCTGGGCTTTGACATACTGCTTATTGTTGAAATACATCAGTGCCGCTTGGTATTTCTCCTCCGGGTCACGCGATTTCAACAGCCGCTGGTAGTCCCCACAGCCGGTGAGCACTACCATCAATAATAATATCAAAAGTCCCTTTTTATGCATTCTAACCCAAAAATCGTGCAAAGTTACAACAAAAATCCCACATATGCAAGTAAAAAAACGTTTTTTTTGTCAAAAACCCTCATTTATTCGCCTTCTGGACCATATTCGTTTTCATTATGCTCCGACGGAAGCACCATAAAATACAGCAGAACGAAACTGCCTACATACGGAATGAAGTTGGCCAGATACCACCATCCTGAGCGGCCGGTGTCATGCAGACGGCGAACGGTCACAGCGAGGGAGGGTATAAACGCTCCGGTCAGGAAAAGCAGAACCCACGCTACCAGCATACCGGCAAACAAAGCCTTGTAATCCGATACGAGCATGGCATAATACAATCCTCCGAATACGGCGCCGAAGAGCATGGCTGCAAATACCATAAAGAGGGTGAACCACCAGTACTCGCTTCTACTTGCACGGCCCGAGAAGGTCGCAAATTTCCTAATTAAGCAGGTCTCTACTGCTTCCATGAACGTCATCATAACTTTAAGATTTTTAAGTAATTGTTTATATTTTAATAATGCCAGTTGGGCGATTGTACGACCGCCAGACTGTCGTTTTTGGCTACAATGAGGTAGCAGGCGGCATCTCCGGCACGCTCTATCATGGCAAGTGCTTCTTCGGCTCCCAGTACCATGCAGGCGGTTGCCATCGCATCGGCGCGCATGCAACTGCTGCTCACCACCGTGGCGCTCAGCAGCGAGTGCTGCACGGGATAGCCAGTACGAGGGTCGATTGTGTGGCTTCTCCGCTCGCCGTCAGCGTAATAGTAGTTGCGGTAGTTGCCGCTGGTAGCCATCGCAATGTCGCTCACGGCGATGATCTCCTGCAACTCCTCCTGCGCACCCTCGTTATTGAGGTTGGGCTTGGTGATTCCGATATGCCATTTCTCGCCTTTGGCGTTTACGCCGTGTGCCACCACCTCGCCGCCTATATCTACCAGATAGTTCTCCGAGCCGTTGCGGCGGAGCACCCCGGCAATCATGTCGCAGGCCTGTCCCTTGGCTACCGCACCGCCGTCTATCTGCACGCGCGGATCTGTTTTGACCACCTTGTGCTCAATCAGTTGCACTTTCTCAAACCCAACAAAAACTAAAAGACTATCTATGTCTTTGTTCCCCTCCCTTGAGGGGAGGGACAGGGAGGGGTTTCTATCTTTGTTGCCGAAGCCCCAGTAGTTCACCAGCGGGGCGACGGTGATGTCAAAAGCGCCGTTCGAGAGTGCATGCACCCGTGTCGCCTCGGCCCACATCGTCTCAAAATAGGCGTTGGTGAGAGTGTCGCGATTGGCGTTGATGGCTGAGAGAAGGGAGTGGGGATTGAACATACTCAGGCTGTTGTCAAAAGCCTTGAAGGCTGCCTGAATACTGTCCTGCATATCGTGTTCCGCCTCATAACGGATGTTGTAATACGTGCCGAAGACTTTTCCCTGATTGTGGTAATACGACATTTGAGGAGCACTCTTGTGCCCCCAAATGAAGAACGCGGCGATAGCCAAACCGATTAGCGCGCTAAGTATATGCCGGACACCCACTTTGCTCATTGACTGAATTTTAGAACCAGATACCGAATCCCAGAGTAGCGTTCAATTTTTGGAGGTAAAGTTTGTCGTCTCCGGCACCGGCAATAATGGCATTCTTCGTGTTCACACCGTCCGGATTGAGCATTCCCTGTGCAAAGATATCTATGGTACAGGGCTCTAACTCCCATTCCTTGGTCAGTTTGAGAGAGATGTTATTCACGGCAAACTTACTGTTTCCGTACAGGTCGCTGGCCCAAGGGGACATACCCAGTTCGCCGCCTAAAGTGAGACCTATATGATCCCAAGTATAGCTGTAGCCGAGCTCCAGATACGAACTCCAGGCACGGCGCACCTCTGTCTCGTCTTCGTTCCAAAGCAGGTCGTTTCCGGCAAAAGTGGTGTACCAGTTGATGTAAGCATCCTGACCGAAGAAATGGTCGAAGTTATAGCCCACCCAGAACTCCGTGGTACTCGTACCCTCGTTCAGGGCTATCTCTTCAACGCTTTTCCAGTTGAAGAAACTGGTGCCGTCGCAATAGTAATAATGGTTGATACCTGCGCTGGCGCCGTACGCTGTGAATGAGAGCATTACGTCCACTTCCGGCATGAAACGGGTGTAACCGCTACCGTCGCCTTTGTCCTGTTTGAATGCCCAGTCACTGGCACCAAGACTGGCCCAGACGCCTGCGCGGAACTGGATGGCTTCATCCAATGCGTCAAAACCTACACTGGCGGTAGGCTGGAAACTCAGACTACCGTTGTACTGGCCACGCCAAAGATAAGCGCTGACTACTTCTGCGCCGGCTTCATAAGCAAAAGTGACAGGTTTGCCGGCTTCTTCCTGAGCCGTAACAGATACTGCCATCATGATGGCAGCTGCCATAGAGAAAATTTTTTTCATTTACCTTAAATAAACTTTTAAAATATCAAATATTAATTGTCAACTGTCAACTATCAACTGTCAACTATTTCAAATATACTCCGAAAGCAATATTGGCGTTTATCGCCTGTGAGCCGGGAGAGTAGGGATGCCATTCTGCGGAACTCTTGTCCTCTGACAGAGCGTATGGATTGATAGCCAACTGACCCTGCAGCATCAGTCCGCAATGGTCGCTCACGCTCCAGTCTTTGCGTAGCCGTACCTCTGTATTGGTCACTGCAAAACCTCCCTTGAAGCCGGTATATCCGCTCTTCCATGGCGTCATGCCTACCGAGCCGTAGAGGCTCATTCCGTACGGCAGACGCTGCGTATAACTGATTTCCAGCCAACTGGAATAAGCGCGAACGAGCTCGCCTTTCTCATTGATATATCCGTCGGCGGCAGCGATACGTGTAGCCCATCCGATGGTCAACGGTACTTTTTCGCTCAGCGTATAGCGCACGTTCAGCTCCAGCCTGTTGCCATGGTCGGTATAATTGGCAAAATCAAATAGTTTGCAATCGAAATTATGAACCCATAGCATATATACGTCCACGCCCCACCGGTTAAATCCTATGCTCCAGTCCATCTCCGGCAGGAAGGTATTGAAAGTCCAGTCCGTTACACCGATGTTCCACCATGTACCGATGTATAATCCGCCGTAACCCACAGTGGCACTGCCCTGGATGTTTGCACCCCCGGCGTAAAAGCCGCGCCATAGGTAGGCGGTTTGTATCCGAGCCTGTGCGCTATAGGTGAACCTTACCGGTTTTTTGTAATCGCCCCACAGCCACTCAACTCTCGATTCAGGCCTCTGCTCGTCTTCCACAGCTTCTTGCCCGCTTGTTTCTCCCGCGTACGCGCTCGCGAAATTAAAAAAAGGTAATGCTCCGACGAAAAACGCCAGAGCTATTACCTTGCTCATAACCGGAAAACGAGTGCCGTTCACAGTTGTTATAACGCGTTTTGTGCCTCCCATGCGCGACGGAGAGCTACCTCCAGAATACGCGTGTTGGCGAAATCAACGATACCGCCCTCCGGGCCTTGCTCCATATGGTAATCTGCATTACCCTCACCGTTGAAATAAGCGCGAACCTCTTCACCGGACAAACCCAGTTCTGCGGCGATTGCGTCCATACTGCCATGAGGAAGACTGTCTTTTACTGCACGAAGGCGATTGAATGTTGTACGCATAATGTTTGTGTGTTTTTATAGTTTATAAATGTTTATTGTCAAAATTCGGTGCAAAGATACGAAAATATTTTGATATATGCAAATTTTTTTGTAATTTTGTACCCGATTTCGAAATATGCATACCATTTGTGCTATATCAACCCCCTATGGAGCAGGCGGAATAGCTGTTATTCGTGTTTCCGGGGAGCAGGCTGTCACGATTGCAGACAGTCTTTTCTGTGGCCGTGTCCGGCTGACGGAGGCGAAAGCCGGAACAGTCCATTTCGGCCGGATTCAACGGGAGAATGAAACCTTGGACGAGGTGCTCTGTTCTGTTTTCCGGGCGCCGCATTCTTTTACAGGAGAAGACACAGTGGAGATAGCGTGTCACGGCAGTCTCTTTATTCAGCAGGAGCTGCTCCGGTGGTTCATTGATGCGGGCTGCAAGGCTGCCGAACCGGGAGAGTTTACACGCAGGGCTTTCCTCAACGGCAAGATGGATCTGACCCAGGCGGAAGCGGTGGCGGACCTCATAGCCGCGCAATCCAAGGCGGAGAAAGACTTGGCGCTCAGCCAGCTCCGCGGTTCGGTGTCTGACGAACTGGCAGCCCTTAGGGAAAGACTCTTGCATTTTACATCATTGGTAGAACTGGAACTCGATTTTGCGGACCATGAGGAACTGGAGTTCGCCGACCGCACGGAATTGGCAGATTTAGCCGATGAAATCGAACACAAGCTGCAAGCCCTTCTCGCTTCTTTCAAAACCGGTAACGCTATCCGGAACGGTATTCCTGTAGCGATAGTGGGAGCGCCTAATGTAGGCAAATCAACCCTCCTCAATGCGCTCTTGGGCGAGCAACGCGCCATCGTGAGCGATATACAGGGTACTACGCGCGATACCATCGAAGACACACTTGTCATAGATGGCATCCTTTTCCGCCTGATTGACACCGCCGGCATCCGTGAGACTGACGACGCTATCGAGCAGATGGGCGTGGAGCGCAGCCGAAAAGCAATGGAGAAAGCCCGGATAATCATCCTTGTACAGGATGCAACATGTCCGGGAGCAGTCATTCCCGATATATCCACGCGATATGACCGCGACCTTTCTGTGCTGTCTGTGATCAATAAGGTGGATTTGCTGTCTTCCAACGACAACTCTCAAATCTCAAATCTCCATACGGCTTCAGCCGATCGTTCGAGGCCCTGCCAAGATAAGAAATCTCAAACCTCAAATTCCCTCTCTATCTCTGCCAAAAACGGCGATATACAGCCCCTCAAGGATGAGTTGGTACGTATTGCCAAGCAGACGATGGATACTTCTGCCGTCATGCTCTCCAATGCGCGGCATTATGAGGCCATCGGCCGTGCGCACGAGGCGATCCTCCGTGTGCAGCAGGGCTTGCGGGACGGGCTTTCCGGCGAACTGCTCTCTATGGACCTGCAGGACTGCCTCTCCGCTCTCGGTGAAGTCACCGGCCGGATTACCAACCAAGAGGTATTGCAAAATATCTTCTCCAAGTTCTGTATCGGAAAATAATAAATTTGAAATCATAAATCATAAATATAAATGTTACTTTCAATGACCGGTTATGGCAAATCCGAAAGCCAATTCAGAGGAAAGAAACTTATTTGCGAAATCCGTTCGCTCAATTCCAAATCCATGGATCTCTCCGTGCGTCTGTCCTCGCAGTTGCGTGCGCATGAGTTGGATATCCGTACGATAGTAGCGCAGCGTCTGGAGCGTGGCAAGGTAGATCTGGCAATTTATGAAGAGGTGGCGGTGAACAATCCGCAGTCTGCCGTAACTCCCGTTAACTGGGCGGTAGTGAAAGAATACGCCTCGCAATACAAAGCGCAGATGGGTGTTTCGGAGGTTCCGGCAGAGGTGATGGCGTCTATACTGCGTTTTCCGGACGTGCTCAAGCAGCAGGAGGACACCACAGACCTTACGGACGAGGAGTGGGCTGGCGTACAGGCGCTACTTAATAAAGCCATTGATGCCTTTATCGCTTTCCGCACGCAGGAAGGTGCTGCGCTGCAGGCGATGTTTACAGAAAAACTCGATGGAATCGCGGAGCTCTTGGCGCAAGTGGAGCCTTTCGAGAAAGGTCGTGTGGCGAAAATCAAAGAACGTCTGGAGCAGAACTTGGCGCAACTGAGTGAGCAGACACAGGCGCAGACAGACCGCAACAGACTGGAGCAGGAGATGATTTATTACCTCGAGAAACTGGATATCACGGAGGAGAAAGTACGGCTTACCAACCATATCAAGTATTTCCGCGAGACGATGGCGGGAGAGGGGAGCGGAGTTGGCAAAAAACTCGGTTTCATCGCGCAGGAAATGGGGCGTGAGATCAATACCCTCGGCTCCAAATCCAACCAGTCCGAGATGCAGATTATTGTCGTGAAGATGAAAGATATCTTGGAGCAAATCAAAGAACAAGTACTGAATGTCCTTTAACCCATAACCCGTAACCCATAACCCATAACCCATGATTTATATCTTCTGTGCGCCTTCGGGCAGCGGTAAATCTACCATGGTGAAGCATCTGCTGACGATGCACCCGGATCTGTTTGAACTCTCCGTGTCGTGTACCACGCGTCCTCCGCGGGGGCAGGAAGTGCATGGAAAGGAGTATTATTTCATTACCGTGGAAGAGTTCCAAAAACGGATAGAAAACAACGATTTCATCGAGTATCAGCAGGTTTATGACGGGCTCTATTACGGTACCTTGAAAGAGGAAATCGACCGTATCGAGGCGGCAGGACGCGAGGTGCTCTTTGACGTGGATGTGAAAGGCGGTCTGAACCTCAAGAAGATCCTCGGCGACAAAGCTACTTCCATCTTCATCTGCCCGCCGTCTATCGACGAACTGCGCCGCCGGCTGGAAGGGCGCGGAGACACCAGCCCGGAGATGATTGAGAAACGCTTGGCAAAAGCTTCTACCGAGATGGAGGATATGCCTTATTTCGACCGTGTCATCATCAACGACGACCTCACCCATGCTTTCGAACAACTCGATGCCATTATTGATGAAAACAAGTAACAGTTTAACGTTGCAAAGCAACCATTTTAACGCTTTAACTATTTAACGGCAATGCAACGCATCGGCATATATGGCGGCAGTTTCAACCCCGTGCATTTCGGGCATGTGGGCTTGGCGAAATGGGTCATTGAGAACACGGATCTCGATGAACTCTGGCTCATGGTGAGCCCTCTTAATCCGCTGAAAGCCAATGCTCCTACTTCTAACAGCGCCAGCGATCTAACATCTAACTTCCAACAACGGCTGGCTGCCGTTAAGGAAGCCGTCAAGGACATCCCCGGTGTCAAGGCCTCGGATTTTGAGTTCTCGCTTCCCCGGCCGTCTTATACCGCTAATACGCTCCGTTCTTTGCAGCAGGCGTACCCGGGCGTTGAATTCACGCTCGTCATCGGCGAGGACAATATCGCTATCTTCGATCGCTGGCGTGAATATGAATATATCCTCGCCAACTTCCGCATCTTCGTCTATCCCAGAACGTCCTCCCGACAAACGGGAGGAACGGCTTCTGCCGAGGAGGACTATAAGAATCTTTTCCCGGGAGTAGCGGTCAAGGAACTGCGCTTCCTTACTGCAGCCCCGCTCTTCAATATTTCCTCTACGGAGATACGCCGTACACTGTCTCAAGATATCGCCTCTCGTCTATTGTGATATTCTCTATTTATACGATTTTTAATTTTTAGATAGAGTAATTTGGGATCCTTTGTTGCACATATCAACGCACATATTGTCATCATAAAATAATTATGCATATGTCTGTACCCATTTGCAATATTATACCAAATCCAACCGGTGTTATGGATTAAATCATCTTTTATGTCTTGATAGTCATCTGGAAGTATACTGGCTACCGCCGGCATTAATTTTAAATTTTCTTTTGCATAGCCTAATCTCCGCACGTCAGTATTCGTATGTGTTACGCTCGTAGGGTTTATTCGGTAGGCGCATGTCACTTCATCTAAATAATACATATCGCCAAAGCAAAGAATAGCGATCCATAGAGTCCAGTCCCCCATATATGGATTTCTCATTACTTCAGACTTAGCGCATATCTCGTCAAAATGTGCTCTTCTATAAACGACCGACGCTGTAGGATAAGCATGCACTTGGTTTAGATAATCCCTCAGTGTGTAGCGTCCTTGTTTGTTGTCTTTTACAACATAGCGAGAGAATTTGTTTTTCAAAATATTTCCGTCTTTATCCACAATGCTGCTATTGGTGCAACATGCCATTAAACTCTCATTAGATTCCAAAATATCTATTTGTTTTTGCAATTTCAGCGGATCGGTCCAATAGTCATCGCCTTCGCATACAGCAATATATCTGGCGCCGGTAGCTATAGTCGCTTCATTCATAATGTGCTCAAGAGAACCATCGTGTTTACTATATTGATTTTCGGTTTCATACATTGGAATGAATATATCCGGATACCTAACTGCGTATTCACGGATGATATCTGTGGAGTGATCCGTAGAGCAATCATCGTGGACGATAGCCACAAAGCGGAAGTTGGTCTTCTGCATCACAAAACCTTCAAAACAATCACGCAGATAGGGTTCGTGATTATAGACAAGGCATTGTATTGCAACTAATGGTTTATATCCTGTGGGCATATTTTTCACTCTTTATTATACTCTCCAATCATATAAAAACTCAAATGCATCAGCATCGAATGTTGGTATTTCACATTCTTTTGATACTTCAATTCGTTCCTTATACGCATTATCTATAAATATACATCGTTTATCTCCGTTCATATTCCTATTAATCACTCTGGCTTTTGACTCATCTACACCTATCCATTCTATTGTATCAAAAAGATCCTTCTCAATATGATATAACTTTAAGGAATCATATAATTGCTTTTCGTGCCGCGTTAATAGCGCAATCTTAATTCCTTTATTTTTACATTGATATAAATAGGCCATTGCGACTGGATTCACTGTTCCGTTATGTGTTATTGTATCATCGAAATCTATATACACTGTAGTATATTCCATGTGTAAGTCATATTTACCAACCAAAGATCGATGCATTGATACATTATTACCATTATCTTGGGCTTCAATGTCATAACCAAATGCCGTATAAACACTCAAAAGAGGCAGGTTTATTCCTTTTGAGCGTGTCAAACACATTGTACCAGCTGCACGCGAAGAAATCTCCATCAACTTATATTTACCTTGCTTATCTGCACGCATTTGGAAATACCATAAACCTAGAAAATTTAATCTTTCATTGATTACATTTGCGATAGAGCGAATTTCTTCTGATAACGGGATATTGTGTCCTAAAACGCATATCCCTCCAAGGATACCGTCTCTAGAGCGTGGTGATATATATATTAATTTTCCATACCTATCTGTTAAACAATCTATAGTGATTTCTTGCCCTGGTAAATATTCTGTAACTAAATTATTCTCGAAATCAATTGTTTCCTTAAAGTTTTCATCAATTTTCTTAGTATTATGTCCTCCTTCACCAATGTCCGGTTTCATAAAAGCAGGATATTTCAAATCATTTATATTTTTATACCTAATAGGAGTAAAATCATACTCCGCAAATGTTTCATGGGTTTTAATCTTGCTACGGCATATATTCACTGTAAATTGATCTCCCATTATTAATTTTGCTGGTATCCTGTCGGCTATATTAGCCAAAAACTGTGCTACGGTATCATGAGTTGGAAATATACAATCTATATTATTGAACGCTATATATTTCACAAATTCATCTACGAAGTTATCATCGGTAATAAACGGCATCTTATCGGTGTAGCGCGAGAATACATATTCTCCCCCTCTACTTACAGAAGAAGCGCCAAATACACAAATGTTGACACAATATGACAGAGCATTATGCAACTCGATTGCATTTTCTCCTTCTGCTGGAAATATTAATACGTTTATCTTGTTCATCATTTGGTATTAATTAGAGTTAATTTGAGTATTTATCATCTCTATGACTTTTTTCATTTCATTTTCTCCATATCGTTGGTCTATTGGTAAAGGTATTATCCTCTTTGCAAGACGCTCTTCAAAAGTTCCATAATTCATTTCTGCCAAGTTCGGCCAATAAGTAGCAGTATAAATGCGCTGCCCTTGTAATTGCTTACGAAGATTAGGTTTGTATTTCTTGGGTATAAACGGATATACCATTGGACATGCAAAAGATTCTATCGAAGGTAAAGGCAATACATTAAGGTCACCTAATGCCTCATGCAACATCTTATAATTCGCTCTACGTTTCTCAATAGCCTCAGTATAATCAATTCCTCGTAGTACATCATGTGTATAGTCAGACATCAATTTCATGGGTAACTTATCCAACTTGCATTCATTCTGCTGATAAGTCGCAAATCCCGCTTCTGCTCCTTTTTCTTTTCGTAATTGCAAGTGTTGCAACCGATTGGACGAGTCATCTTGTTCTTCACATTGAACCCGATTGGCATAGTTTGCCACATATGCCACACCTCCGTCCGGTACTCCGAAGAACTTACGTGGGCTATAGAACGCATAGGTATCCGGAATCACAGGAGCAAAGAATGCTTGTGCATTATCAATTATAAGATGGTTACCATACTTTTTGCTCAGTGCCTTTATATACTGATCTTTTATTCCGAAATAGTTATTGGCGACTATATAATCATGCTCACCTAATTCAATATCTTCGGCTATCTCAAGATTCTTATCAATGCAATAGAAATACAGCCCTTTAATAACTGAAGATTTATTAATTATGGTCAATCCATGCCACACAACGGGACAGGTATAATATGGGATATAGAGTTTCTCTATCTCATCGGAAATAGATAGCAAGATATATCGGAACGCATTGCGTCCGGTGTTGAGCAGTACTCCATCCTCATGGATAAACGAGTTGAAATTACCGCTCAACTCCTCCATTCCGAAATATCCACCTATTGCTTCTGTCATTTTACTATTATCGTCAACCACTCGCTTTGATGCGTGATGGCGTATTCCATTTCTTCTTTGTCTTCAAACCTCAGTACTAATGTACCTATTGCATCATTTGCTCCATGGAAAGCATCTACCTTATCTCCTTCTTTTACCCATAAATCGCGCTCCACTATTTCTACATTTAAAGATGGAGCAATCTTAATTCCGGTAAAGCGTCCGGCTTTCGGAGCATGCAATATCACTTCTGCCCAATGACCATTATATGGTTTTTGCTCGATATCTCCAACCGAATCTCTAACCGCTGCACGAACTTGCGCAGTTATCATATCGACCCCTGTTGCATATTGTAGCATCTCGCACAAACGGTTACCACCGCCGCGAGGCGTACATTCCATGATATAGGGTTTTCCGTCCGAGGCGATACGCGTTTCGATATTAAAGACCGACGTCTGCATGTGCAGTAAATCCATAAGTCTTTGCAATTCGGAAGTCAAATAGGCTTCGTGCTCCGGGAACGTGCTCGGCCATGTATAGGCTGATGGGGCATATGGATTGGCAGCATCTGTATCAAAGCGTTGTGCGTTGAAAGACACAAAACGGAACTTGCCATCCAACAAAAAACTATCTGTATCGGAACTGCAACCTACTTTCTCCAAATACTGCTCTACGATGATATGCCCTTTGATAGATTTCTCAAAGGCATATTTAACAGCCGCTTCGTATTCGCTTATGCTATCTACTCGCGTGACACCCTTGCTTCCTGCAGAATCGGTTGGCTTGACAATCATCGGCCATGTGAGCCAATCGGTATCTTTTAGCGCATCATCTATGGTGCTATACCCTTTGCTTTTCGGGCAATTGAATCCGTGTTCCTGCAAGAACGCGCGAAAGAGATCTTTATTCTGCAAAATCACCACCGATTCGTATGGTCCCATGGACGGCAAACCCATCTTCTCCTGTACATACGCCGCTGCCACCACTCCGGGATCCACACCGAATGAGATAATACCATCTATCTGATGCTCTTGCGCAGCTTTGAGTACTGCTTCTTTGTCAGTGATGCTCACATTGACGTACTCATCTGAGTACTTATGCGCAATGTTATCCGGCAGATAGTCAGCCGTGATGACATAATAACCCTGCTCATGCGCAGCTTTAATCACCGGCAAAAGGTAGTGGATACCACCAAGGAGCATTATTTTCTTTTGAACTTTCATTTATTTGTCTCTCGGTCGTGAGTCGGTTGTCTCTCGGTTGTCAGTCGGTCATTGGTCGATTATGATTTTCAAAACTCTTTCCATATCCTCCTCACTCAAGGCATGATGCATCGGGAGGCAGATGACTTGGTCTGCAATCTTGGTGGCTACCGGTAAGTTCTCCGGTGCAGCAGAGGGGTAATCCTTATAAGGATCAAAAGCCGTAATAAGCGGATAGAAATAGCGGCGGCCATAGACATTTGCGGCTTTCATCTTCTCATAGAGTTCATCGCGTGTCATGCCGTATTGCTCTGCATCCACGAAGATCGGGAAATAACTGTAGTTATGCCTAACTCCAGCCATATCATCAAAGAAGCGAATTCCTTTCACGTTCTTTAATGCCGCTCGATATGCATCTGCCACTTTATGACGAGCCTCTATCGCTGCATCCACCTGTTTAAGGTTCAGCATACCATAGGCGGCACGCACTTCATCCATTTTGCCATTGATACCCGGAGCCTCCACTGTTACTTCCCCACGGAAACCGAAGTTCTTGAGATTGTCTATCTGGTGTTTCATCTCAGCAGAATGACAAACCAGTGCACCACCCTCAATCGTATTGTACACTTTGGTGGCATGAAATGATAGCGTGCTAATGTCTCCGGCATTGAGAATGGAATAACCATTTACCTTCACGCCAAAAGCATGGGCGGCATCGTAGATTACCTTGAGACCATGCCTCTTGGCAATAGCATCTATATCTTCGGTCTTGCATGGCTTGCCATAGCAATGCACCGGCATAATGGCTACTGTGTTCTCGGTAATCGCGGCTTCTATTTTAGCCGGATCCATACCGCAGGTATCCTCCTCAACATCCACAAAGACCGGAGTCAACTGATTCCACCAGATAGAGTGACTTGTTGCTACAAATGAATACGGAGTAGTAATCACTTCGCCTTTGGTGAGACCAAGTGCCTGCAATGCAGTAATCAGTGGCAGCGTACCATTGGTAAAGAGGGAGATATACTCTACTCCAAGATATTCTGCTAAGGCCTTCTCCAAATGCTGATGGAACGAGCCATTGTTGGTAATCCATTTGCTATCCCATATCTGCTGCAGGTACTGATTGAACTCCTGCAGATCCGGCAATAACGGAGAGGTTACTAAAATTGGTTTGCTGTTATTCATTTTCCTTCTATCTACCTTTCATTCTCGAACGCATCTCGTTCGCATCGTGTACGTCTCTGATGGGTGTTTGATGTTTTTCTGAATAAGTTCTAGCGGACTATGGAATTGTTCTGATTCGTTCTTTCTTAAGTCGTTTTCAGAACATGGTCCCGTGATGGTCCTGTTCTAATCCGTATATTCCCCTTTCCTCAGCTGCCTTTGAATGACGGACTGCACATATCTGTCCAAACGCAGATAGATATGTCTTTTGCCTGTCTTACGTTCAATAGGTGCGTCCGGCTCCGGCTCATTGAGTTGGGCGTGCCAGCGCTTGCTCCACTCTGCCTTGCGCTCCGGATTAAACTTTGCTGCGGTTTCATATACAAAAATATTAGTGTCCACTAAAAACAGTTAATCCTATTTGTAATCTATTGTTACTGAGCGTTTTAATGGATGGTAGTGATACAAAAAAACATCCTAACAGTTCTCCGGCGTTTACCGGATCGTTGTTAAGATGGGAAATGGAGTGGGAATAGGTATTCCGTTTCGGACATCAAAAAACGCGGATCTCTTCTCTTGCTTATCCGCCCATTGTGGTCCTAGGAAAACCAATCATTCCGAATAAGCAATGCAGAAACCCACGCCGTGTATATATGCGCACACGCGTACCTATAGTTTAAGGCACACATGTGTGTATAAAATACACCCATGAGCATCTACCACTGCCTTGTTTTTGTGAATGATTAATTGAAATTTCCTAGGTTTCAATGAGTCAAAAACAAGCGTTAGTAAACGCCATTGTATAAATATTTTTTTGCAAATCCCACCCGCCCTAAGGACGTGGGGCTGCGCGCAAAAGTACATTCATAAGCCACGCTTGGTTTATGTCGGGTATACCCGAAACATCTTTGCGTGTGCAAAGGTACAACTTTTTTTTGAGATATGCAAGATAATACAAAAAAATCTGCACTTGGGATGCAGATTTTTTAGTTTTTGTCCATTCATTATTTCAAGAACACTTCTACGGTAGGCACTTGGAGGCGGACAGAGAGCCAGTTTTGGATGCGGTGGATGTCTTCTTCAGAGAGGGCGGGAGTAGCGCGGCCACGGGCAGTCTTAACCGGCTCGGTAGTAAGCACCAAAAGGACGGTGTTCTCTGCGCGGGCGAGCGTCACCTCTTGTACTACAGGCCACTGGGCACGCAGCTCTCCGGCTATCTGTTCGGTGGGGAGAACCAAGGCCTCATAGGCCTCCAAACGGCTTTGCAGACGACGGATGGAGTCGTCGCGCTGGCGCAGTTGCTCTTCGGAAGAAGCAAGCCAGTCGCGCATGACCTCCGTCTCGTTCAAGCGGCGGACCTCTATGGTTGCGTCCTCCTGGATGGCTATCTGGCTATGGCTGATACCGTGTTTCTCGGCGTTGGAGTAGAGTAGCGCACGCGAGTCCGGAGACAGCGCCTCACCTGCCAGACGCAGCGTCAGCGTATAAGGCTTGGTGTTCATATCCGTGGAGTAGTCGAAGATATACGTACCTCCGATGGACTTGTTCTCCTTGACGAAATGGCGCGCAGCATTGGAAAAACGGTTCTCGCGCACAATGCTGTAGGCACTGAAGAAACTGGGTACCAGAACCACGAGTATCAGCAGTCCATAGCTGATGACGCGGCGGGTGGAATTGCCCGTCTGGGTTACCGGGAAATGGAGGTACTTGACCGCCAGGAAGGTAGCCAGGGCGATGAAGACGCAGTTGATGAAGAACAGGTACAACGCCCCTCCTGCGTACGCCCAGTTGAGGTTCGCTATGCCGTAGCCCACGGTGCAGAGCGGCGGCATGAGGGCGGTAGCAATCGCCACACCCGAGAGCACCGTGCCTCTCTCCTTGCGCGATAGCTCCAGAATACCGGCTATGCCGCCGAAGAAGGCTATCAGCACGTCATAGACGGAAGGGTTGGTACGCGCCAGCAGTTCCG
The DNA here is from genome assembly GCA_902774995.1 of uncultured Bacteroidales bacterium. Classification (GTDB taxonomy): domain Bacteria; phylum Bacteroidota; class Bacteroidia; order Bacteroidales; family Paludibacteraceae; genus Colicola. Next base: position 21,334 of record CACYKR010000003.1, read on the forward strand.
TGGGATTGTCGGTCTCCAGCGGCGAGACCATGAAATAGAGCGTCGAGGCCAGAAGACTGATGACGAACATGATTCCTAAGTTCTTGAGCGATTTCAAGAGCAGGTCCGTGTCATTGATACCCAATCCCAGGCCGAAACCGATGATCGGACTCATGAGCGGAGAAATCAACATCGCGCCGATGATGACGGGGATGGAGTTGACGTTCAGGCCCACGGAAGCGATGATTATCGCCACGAAGAGAATATATACGTTCGGTCCGCGGAAGGGGATGTTGCTGCGGATATTGGCGTCTGCGGCTTGTACATCGATGTAATCCGTCAGACTCAGTTGCTCACGCAAGAATGTTTTGATGTGTTCTTTGTTGATAGGTTGTGACATGATTATATAGGGTGAATTATGATTTACTGAATTGTAACATCCGCCACTCGCCGTTGGAGCGGGTTGCTATGTGCCGTAGTCCGTGGGACTCGGCGGAATCGATGAGCGCAGGGCAGTCGGATTCGTAAAATCCGCTCAGCCATAACTCGCCTTCGGTAGCCAATAATGCCGCATAAGTCTCCATGTTCGCAAGCAGGATGTTACGGTGAATATTGGCGAGAATAAGATTAAAAGCGTCCGGCGTAGCCCCTTCGCTGTGTGTGCTGCTGATGATTTGTGATAGATCGCCGCCTAAACGGACGTCCATCTCAACCCCGTTGAGCGCTGCATTTTCGCGGGCGTTCTCCACACTCTTGTCGTCAATGTCGGTAGCCAGCACATAGTGTGCGCCGAGGCGTTTGGCAAAGATACCGAGGACACCTGTACCCGTTCCGTGGTCCAGAATATTTACGAATGTACGATGTACGAAGGACGATTGATGATTCATCAGTTCGTCAATCATCATCGCCGTGGTCTCATGATGGCCGGCACCGAAGGCGCAATGGGGGATGATCTTAATGCCCAGCGGTAGTTCCTGAACAGGGTGTTCGGCTTCCCACGCGGCGTTCCAGTTCTCGTCAGGAACTTCGTCAATGGATAGTTGACAGTTGATAGTTGATAGTTGCTCTGTAATGGCGGTCTGGTTCTGCTGCCAAAGAGCGGAGGGGATGTAATAATCCTCGCCGTCAATGGTATCTACGCCCAGATCGCATATCTGCTGGTCAAAAAGATCTTTCTGCCACTCCTCGGCGAAAGACGTCTTGATATGTAATACGTGGTATTGCATTACCAGCGGTTGTAATGGATGAGCTCCTCGTTATATTTCTCTTTGACAGCCGGTTGCTCGGCAGGATAACCGACAGGCACGATAGCCAGCGGCACGATATTCTCCGGCAGGTCGAGTATCTTCTGTGCCACGGAAGCACGGTGGGTGGGGTACATGCCTGTCCAGACAGCTCCGAGCCCCATGGAGTGGGCGGCAAGCAGCAGGTTCTGCGTTGCAGCCGCTACGTCTTGTACCCAGAAATCACGTCCCTCACCCTCCAGCGCTTTGTTCAGATCGCCGCAGAGCACGATAGCGCACGGGGCGTTGTTCTGGCAACGAGTGTTGGGCATCTCCTCTCCGATACGGTCAATGATCTGTTTGTCGCTAACCACCACAAACGCCCACGGCTGTTTGTTGACCGCCGAAGGTGCTGCCATGGCGGCACGGAGGAGGGTATCTACCTGGGCTTGCGTGATAGGCTCGCCCGTGAACTGACGTACAGAGACACGCGTCAGGATGTTGTTAATCACTTGATTGTCCATTGTCTGAGGTTGTTTGGCGCAGCCGGCGAGCAGCATTACGCCGAGGACTGCAAGGATGATTTTCTTCATAAATTATCAATTATCAACTATCAACTATCAACTATTAATTGTCAACTATCAACTATCTTCATCGCTTCGCCCACGAGGTAGTTGCTCCCGCCTATAAAGATAGCATCTTCGGCGTCTGCTTGTTGCAGGGCGTAGGAGAGTGCTTCGTGCGGGCTGTCAATAGCTACGCTCTCTGTTCCCTCCCATGTGGGGAGGGAATGCCACAGGACGAGCATCTCCTCCGCTGTCCGGGCTCTTTGCGTGTTCGGAGTGGTGAAGATGTAGTGGTACTTGTTGCCTTTCGGCATCAGTCTTAATACGACGTCGGTGTCTTTGTCGTTGACCATGCCGAAGATGATCCACACCCTCGGGTTGGGCAGTTCCTTGAGCTGTTTGGCTACATACTGCAGACCGTGGCTGTTATGCCCTGTGTCACAGATAATGAGCGGTTTCTCGCTGAGCGTCTCCCATCGGCCGCGCAGACCGGTGAGCGAGCACACATGGGCAAAGCCCTCGCGGATGTCCTCTTTGCTGATTAAAAAAAGCTCCCTTCCCCTGAGGGAGGGGCCGGGGGTAGGCCTCCTTAGAACCTGCAGCGCTACATAAGCCGTCTGGAGGTTGTGCTCCTGGTAGTTGCCTTTGAGTTCGCTCTCGGGCGCTTCGCGCAGACGGCGGGAACGCAGATAACCGCACTGGTCGGCAAACCAAATCCGGCAATCGGTGGTCTCCAATCCGTCTCCCAGGATACCGCACTCCTGCGCGCGTTCGAGGAATACATTCATCGTCTGCGGATGGCTCTCGCCGATGACGCAAGGCACGCCGGGTTTCATGATACCGGCTTTCTCGCGCGCAATCTTCGGTAAGGTGTTGCCTAAGAACTCCGTGTGGTCAAAACCGATATTGGTGATGACGGATAGGATAGGGGTGAGTACGTTCGTGCTGTCCAGCCGTCCGCCGAGTCCTACCTCTACTACCGCAACATCTACTTCCTCGCGTACGAAATAAGCAAACGCCATGGCTGTCATGGTCTCAAAGAAGGAAGGCTGCGTCTCGTCCAGAAAGGCGCGGTTCTGCTCCACAAACGCCGCTACTTCGGCTTCAGGGATAGGCACCCCGTTGATGCGTATCCGTTCGGTCAGGGAGATGAGATGCGGGCTGGTGAAGAGCCCTACCTTGAGTCCCGCCGCCTGCAGCACTGCGGCTATCAGATGGGAGGTGGAACCTTTGCCGTTCGTGCCTGCCACATGGACAGCACGCAGTTTTTCATGCGGGTTACCCACATGCGCCATGAGCCGGAGGGTGTTCTCCAGTCCCGGTTTGTACGCCGCGGCTCCTACCAGATGAAACGGCGGCCGCGAGGAATACAGATAATCAACAGCTTCGCTATACGTCATTCTTTGCTTACTACTTTGAAATCCAGTATGCCTTCTTGCCGCTTGAGGTCGAGCCATCTGTAGAAACGCGGTGTGACATGGATGGCATGGTTACGACTGGTAAGAGCCACCTGTTGCCTGTTCAGCGGATTATAGACAGACACATGTAACCGCGCCTGACCGGCAGAGGCATCTACCATGTCTGCCAGTTCCTCGATGGTTTCCGGGGTGACGGTATCCAGCGAGAGACGGATATTCAGTCCCTCCGTCCGGTTATCCTGTACCTCGGAGAGCATATCCACTCGTTGCACGACAAACTCAAACTCCGCCTCTTCGTCCTTGGCTTCCTTGAACCATTTCATGCCGGCATTCTTCTGCTGTACCACGCCCGTGACAAGTACATACAGGTCTTTGAGCATGAGGTGTGCAAACTGGTTGTAGGCGTTGCCGAAGAGGACGAACTGGTAACTGCCGGTGTAATCTTCTATAGTATATCGGCCGTATGGGTTGCCTTTCTGGCTGCGGAGTTGTTCCGCTTGCGTAATCAGACCTCCTATCAGACCTGCCTGGTTCTTATGTTGTGCAATAAATTCGGATGGGAGAAGCAGTTTTTCCTCCGGCTGCTCTATCTGCTCGGCTTTAATGCGTTTCTCCGCCTCGGCACGGGCGTCCGGCTTGCGCCAGTTGTCGAACTGGGCAAGTTCGGAGGCGGTCATGTTGCATAGTTCACGCACCTCGTACTCATATTCGTCCAGCGGGTGGGCGGAGAGGTAGATACCGATCAGGTCTTTCTCCTTGTTGAGCCTTTCGATAGTATCCCATCGCGGAACGTTCGGCAGCACCGGATGTTTTACCTCGATAGCCGTGTCCAGCATGTCGCCGAAGAGCGAGTTGGCATTGCTCTCTTTGTCCGCCTGCCATTTATTGCCGTAATTCATCAGCAGATCCAGACCGGAGTCTCCTGTTTCATTGTAACCGAAGAACTGCTCGCGGTAGATGTCGTCGAAACACTCGAAGGCGCCTGCCTGTGCCAGATTCTCGATGGTTTTGCGGTTGCAGGACTGCAGATTGACACGCTCCAGGAAATCGAAGATACCGGTGTATTTGCCGTTCTTCTCCCGCTCGCTGATGATCGCTTCCGCGGCTCCTTCGCCTACACCTTTGATACCGCCCAGACCGAAGCGGATAGCGCCTTGCTTGTTGACGGTGAAGGACAGCTCGGACTCGTTCACGTCCGGCTCCAAGACGCTTAGCCCCAGCGCTTTACACTCATCCATGAGTTTGGTGACCTCCTTGATATCGTCCTTGTGGACGGTGAGGTTGGCGGCTATGAACTCGGCGGGGTAGTGGGCTTTGAGATACCCCGTCTGGTAAGCCACCCACGAGTAGCATGCCGCGTGCGATTTGTTGAATGCGTACGAGGCGAATTTCTCCCAGTCTTTCCATATCTTGTCCAGCACGTCCGGGTTGTGCCCGTTGGCTTTGCCGCCGTCCATGAATTTGTCTTTGAGGGATGCCAGCACCGCCATCTGTTTCTTACCCATCGCCTTACGGAGCTTGTCGCTCTCGCCGCGGGTGAAGTTTGCCAGCAGACGGCTCAGTAGCATGACCTGCTCCTGATAGACGGTGACACCATAGGTGTCCTTGAGGTATTTCTCCATCACGGGGATGTCGTAGGTCACCTCCTCCAAGCCTTGCTTGCGGCGGATGAACTGCGGGATATAATCCATCGGCCCCGGCCGGTAGAGGGCGTTCATGGCGATGAGGTCGCCGATGACGGTAGGTTTGAGTTCGCGCAGGTATTTCTGCATACCGGCGGATTCGAACTGGAAGACGGCTACCGTCCGTCCTTCCTGGAAGAGTTTGTACGTCTCCGGGTCATCAATGGATATGTGGTCTATATCTACGTCCTCGCCGCGAGCTTTCTTAATATTACGAAGACACTCCTTGATAATCGTCAGGGTGATGAGTCCGAGGAAGTCCATCTTGATCAGTCCTACGGACTCCACTACGTGACCGTCGTATTCGGTTACGAGCACGCGTTTCTTGCTGTTCTTGTCCTCTACGGAACTCAGCGGAGCGAAATTCGTCAGATCGTCCGCTCCGATGATGACGCCGCAGGCGTGTACGCCTACCTGGCGGATCGTGCCTTCCAGACGCGCTGCGTATTGCAACATCGACCGGGTATTCGGATCTCCCTGCTCATATTCGCGTTTCAGTTCCTCGATATATTTGTAGCAGTTTTTCAGGTTCACTTTGGGTTTCTTGGCGCCTTCCGGCAAACCTTTGAGCACGGAGTCAGGAAAGTCCCTGTCCGGCACAAAACTCTTCAACTCATTGACTTTCGGCAGCGGCACTTGTTGTACACGCCCCACATCCGAAAGGGCCGACTTGGTAGCCATCTTGCCATAGGTGACAATATGTGCCACATGTGTCTCGCCGTATTTGCGGGAGACATAATCCAGCACTTTGCCTCGTCCGCAATCCTCGAAATCGGTATCTATATCGGGCAGGGAGATACGGTCGGGGTTCAGGAAACGCTCGAACAGCAAATCATATTTCATCGGATCCAAGTCCGTGATCTTCAGACAGTAGGCTACTACCGAACCGGCAGCCGAGCCACGCCCGGGGCCTACACTTACGTCCAGTTCCTCCCGTGCTGCCCGGATGAAATCCATCACGATAAGGAAGTAACCCGGGAAGCCCATCGTGATGATGGTATTGAGTTCGAACTCGATACGCTCTTTGAGTTCCTCGTCGGTGTCCAGCCGCTCCTGACCGTAACGCTCCAAGGCGCCCGCCATCGTCAGGTGGCGCAGGTAGGCTGATTCGAAGGCCAGACGGTCGGGGTAGTCTTCCTCCTTGCCGAAACTCTCCGGGATATCGAATTTCGGCATGATAGGTCCGTGGTCGATGTCATAGACTTCCACCTTGTCAACGATCTCCTGCGTGTTCTCCAGCGCCTCGGGGAGGTCGCTGAATATTTCCGCCATCTCTTCCGGTGTCTTGAGCCACTCCTGTTTGGTATAGTGCATCCGGTTGACGTCCGTGACGTAGTGGTTGGTGCTCAAGCAGATAAGTCGGTCATGCGCTTCCGCGTCTTCTTCGTTGACGAAGTGGGAGTCATTGGTGCAGATGATTTTTACGCCGTATTTACGTGCTAACTCGATGAGGACGGGGTTGACCTGTTTCTGGCGTTCGTACACTTCCTGGTCGCCGCCGGGTTTCTGGGTCTCATGCCGCTGGAGCTCGATATAATAGTCCTCTCCGAAGAGGTTCTTGAACCACTGTACGGTCTCCTCCGCCTCCTGAAAAACACCCTGCTCAATCATCTCTGCAACGCTTAAGCCCTCCCTTGAGGGGAGGGTTTGGGAGAGGTTAGCCAATATCTTCTGCGGAAGCTCTCCACCCAGACACGCCGAGCAGCAGATGATTCCCTCGTGCCATTTCTGGAGCAGCTCTTTGTCAATGCGGGGGGTATGGTAGAACGCATCGGACATATACCCGTGGGACACGATACGGCAGAGGTTATGATAGCCCTCCATGTTCTTAGCCAGCAGGATGAGGTGCCAGCCGGAGCGGTCGATGACGTAGGTCCGTCCCTCGCCGTTCACAGCCTTGTCATCTTTCATCGAATGGCGGCCTCTACGGGCGCAATAGACCTCGCATCCCACTATAGGCTTGAACGGAACAAACGGCTCGCCCTTCTCTTCGGCGGCCGCTTTGCGTTTCTTGTTCAGCCCTTTGGTATAGTCCAGCAAATCCTTGATGCCGTACATGTTGCCATGGTCGGTCAACGCCACGGAGTTCATCCCCGTGGCGATACATTTGTCCACTATCTCTTCTACCTTGGAAAGACCGTCCAACAGCGAGTAGTGGGAGTGCACATGTAAATGCGTAAAATTCATATTTTCAATTAGGTATCACTTTCAGAGAGAAGATATATCTGTCGTTCGTCCTGCCTTCTTCGTCTATAACGGCCAGGATTTTTGCCACGCCGACGGGGCGGTCAGTATATCCTATTAATAGCACGTCATCCGCTTTGAGAGCTTTGATGGTAGCGCTCTTCATGTAGTTCGGCCATGCCTGGGTCAGGCTCTGGACGGTAGCCTCGGAGAAATTGAAGCCCTCGGAGCGTGAGAAGAGGATACCTGTCTCGGAACGCCAGCTACACGTCATGGTCTCTAATGCCAGCGAGTCTATCACGTCGTAGAAACCGACAAAGGTACTATCCGTATCAGCTCTGTACATGGGCTGGCAGGTATTGATGTCGAATGCCGACTTGCCACCCGAAGCCGCGGCGTAGAGGGTGATATTATCTATCGGGCGCAGGGCTTTCGCTCCCGGTGCAACGCGCATCGTGATAGAGTAGGACATGGTGTTGCCCGACTGGTCATAGGAGCGGAGAGTGAATTTAACCTTGGTAGTGTCGGAATAATGTGCTAAAGCGTGATACCAACTCATGTTCACTTTCTTGACGGGTATGGCCAGCGCGGTGTCCAGAATGGTAGTGTTCTGAAACTCCGGGTCGTCCGTTGTCATAATCAGTCTCTGGACAGGAGAGGACTTGGACTCGGCAAAGATGTTAAAATGCAGATTGGTGCCACTTGGGATAGTGTTGTGAAACCAGTCCACATTGTCAATGGACATGAGGGTGACTAACTCCGACTGCTGCTCGCAGGAAGCGAGCAGCAGAAGGGAGGTCAGTATGTATAAGATTTTTCTCATTTCTTATCGGCGCGATTTGTTATTGCGTGCGTTGATTTGTGCCTCAAGCTCTGCTTTCTCCAAGGCTTGCTTGGTTGCTTGCAGCTCTTGTTGCAACGTGTTCACTTGCGCTTGCAGAGCGGCGTTCTTCTGGTCAAAGGCTTGCTGGGCAGCTTTCTGCTTCGCCTCGGCTTCTACAACCGATTTCTTGGCAATCTGATATACCTTGAGGGTCATCGTCTTGTGGTGGATACGGCCGGCGGGCATATGCTCAACAATGTCGTTGAACGAAGCAGGCATGATGTAATCGGCATTGGGATAGGTCTCCGGCACTTTGTAGAGCGCTTTCTTGAGGATACCTAATTTTACCTTGTGACCGAAAGAGATCTGCGTGTTGTGGTAGAACCGCGGGTTGTAGGGCTCACCGTTGACCGTTAGTATCTTGCGGAAGATACCGAAATAAGTCTTGTATTCCACATCGATAGTCACGTCGCCTAAGTACTGATAGTCGTTCATCGTTAGATAGAGACGGACTTGATCAGGCCGGAACTCGGAGTAGTTCTTCTCCACGTTATGCTGGCTGACGCACGATGTGCCTATTACTGCTACTAACAGCAGGATAGGTAGTAATATGCGTTGTTTCATAATCAATTCTAAATTAGGCATTTATTACTTGCGGAAATAATAGGTGAAGGTGATGGCGGCATCTGCACCCCAGGTTCCTTCGAGGTGGGAGAGCTTGCTGACATCATTATAGGTCTTACCGTCAATCCAAGTGGTAGAAACTTGCGTATCACCGTTACCTGAAGCCGTAGTGCGATTACCGGCCGAGAAAGTGGCCTGGCCGGAATAACCGCCCTCTATACCGATAGCGAACGGCAGGTCGGCTACGAAGAACTGCAGACCCAGGAAAATACCGGCACCGATGACGAACTTGTTGTTCTTGGTCTTCGTACTCATGTCATCGTAAACGGTCTTGGTAGCATCCACATTGAATCCGATAGGCACTTGAGCACCTACATAGACGTCAAGAATGTTGTTGGTGTTGAAGTGATAAGCAGCTCCCGGTAGGAAACGAGTGTAGTTGATATCCCGTACTTGTTTCTGGAGAATATCATCATTTACCAGTTTGTCCGTCGTTCCTTTGCAGGCGAACTGGAATCCGAGACGGCCCTCCCAGTTGTCTGTGAAATAGTACTTGAGGTTGATGACAGGCAGTGCCCAGAACGAGTTGCCCTGGAAGGATTGGTCCTTGTTCAGCTCCACCAGGTCCATGATCTGGGTCACGGAAGCACCGATGTACATACCGAAATCGCCGGCTTGGGGACGGTTTCCTGTTCGCGGAATAACAGACGAATGAGGCTCGCCTGTAGAAATCTGAGCAAAAGCAGTACTTGCTGCCAATAATGCTACAAAAAGAAAAGATGTTTTTCTCATATGAATAAGTATTTTGAGATTGTGCCTACTCACTTGAACACGGCTTTTCGGCATACTCCGTTCAACAAAATTAAATCGGCGGCAAAGATACAAATAAATTTTTACATACGCAAACATTATGGACAAAAAATAAAAAAAATACGCGTACGCTTGCGCATGTTAAAAAAAAATCGTACCTTTGTGCCCGATTTTGGTATATTATGTAAGATTGTAATGAGAGATTTTACTCTGGACATATATCGTGAGCTATTGGAGACCTTGCAAAAACAAGGTTATGAACTGATTTCCTATGCAGAATATTGCCGGAATACCGATATATCGGAATATCGAAATACAGAAAAGCGTTTTGTGATTCTTCGGCATGACGTAGATGCCAAGCCTTGGAATAGTCTCAAAACCGCACAAATAGAGCACTCATTGGGAGCGAAAGCCACTTATTATTTCCGCGTAGGGAAAGAAAGCAATAATCCTGAAGTTATTCGGGCAATTGCTCAATTAGGTCACGAGATAGGCTATCACTACGAAGATATGGCTCTTTGCCAAGGTGATGTAGTTAAAGCATATTCGCATTTTCAGACCTGGTTGGGTTATTTCCGGCAGTACTATGCGGTAGAGACCGTGTGTATGCACGGTGCGCCTACTAACAAATATGATGGTCGTGACTTGTGGAAAGTATATGATTATAAGGCCTTAGGTGTTATCGGCGAACCTTATTTTGATACTGATTTCAGCGATGTGCTCTATTTAACCGATACGGGCAGATGTTGGGATGGTTACAAAGTGTCCGTGCGGGACAAGATTCCGCAATACCAAGACGAGTGGAGCCGGAGAGGCTGGACTTGGCACACAACCGGAGAACTGATTCAGACCATCAAGGACAACCGGCTGCCGGCCCATGTGATGATGACCACCCATCCGCAACGATGGACAAACAAAAAAAACGAGTGGGGAAAAGAACTGTTTGTGCAAAACTTCAAAAATATTGTAAAACGCATATTGATATTAACCAAGAAATAAATTCAGGTACAAAAATATGAACAAACCATTGAATTTCGGATTGATCGGAGCTGCAGGATATATTGCTCCGCGGCATATTAAAGCCATCGCTGATACGGGCAATAACCTGATGGTGGCGTATGATAAGTTTGACTCTGTAGGAAGACTTGACAGCTCTTTCCCGGATTGTTCGTTCTTTACGGAGAACGAGCAGTTCGACCGTTTCTGCTCCAAGCAGATGCGGACAGACAACCCTTTGCAGTGGTTGTCCATCTGTACGCCGAACTATACCCACGATGCTTTCATTCGTTACGGCCTCCGTATCGGTTGTAACGTCATCTGCGAGAAACCGCTGGTGCTTAATCCCTATAATATCGACAACCTCGTAGAGTTGGAGCAAGAAACCGGACATCAGGCATATACCATTCTGCAGCTCCGTCTGCACGACAAGATCCGTGCGCTGAAGGAGAAAGTAGCCAACGGTCCCAAGGACAAGATATACGACGTGGATCTGACGTATATCACCTCCCGTGGCAAATGGTATTACAGCAGTTGGAAAGGTGATGTGCATAAGTCAGGCGGTATCGCTACGAATATAGGCGTGCATTTCTACGATATGCTGCAATGGATATTCGGACCGGTGAAGCAGAATATCGTCCATGTGATGAGTTTTGACCGCGTAGCCGGTTATCTGGAGCTCAATCGTGCGCGCGTGCGATATTTCCTTAGTATAAATGCAGACTGTCTGCCTGCCAACGCAGTACAGGGTGAGAAGCGGACTTACCGCACGCTCTCTATCGATGGCGAAGAGTTTGAATTCAGTCAAGGTTTCACGGAACTGCATACAGAGAGTTACAAGCAGATCCTTGCAGGAAACGGATTCCGTATCTCCGAGGCCCGTCCGTGTATCGAGACGGTGAGCCAGATCCGCCATGCAGAACCTATAGGTCTTGTAGGCGACTACCACCCGTTGGCAAAACTGCCGTTAAGCCCGCACCCCTTCGGGTGGAACGAAAAACGTTAATGCACTATTAGAGATTTGTGATTTGAGATTTCAAATTTATGATTTATAAATTAAAACAAATATTACTCATTGCCTTAGTAGGTTTTGCGCTCTCATCGTGTGTCACGGCGCGCAAGGTCAACTATATGCAGGAGCCGGACAAGTATATCCCGAGTTATGCGGACACGCTCAGCTTCGAGGATTACCAGCTCCGCGTCAATGACAGGATGTACATCTATGTCTATTCGCTGAACGAAGAGGTGATGAAGATGTACAACTCCGGCGGAACGAACGCCTCCCAGATTCGTTACAATATGGGGCAGGGCGGCAACAGTCAGTACGGCTCGTATGAGTTGTACACCTATCTGGTGGACGAGGAGGGAAACATTGATTTCCCGACCATCGGAAAAATCTATGTCCGTGGCCTGACAACACGCGAAGTGAAGCGCAAGCTGGAGAAAGAGCTGAGCACGCTTATCAAGGAGCTGCCGGGCGGCTATAACGTAGTCTCCGTGGAGGTGAATATCGTCAACCGTTCCTTCTCTATCATCGGTGCACAGAGTGGACGGTATATGATTACCAAGGAGAAGATGACCATCTTCGAAGCCCTCGCCATGGCGGGGGACCTGCGAGAGTTTAACAGCCGCAAGGAGATTAAGATAGTCCGCGAGAAAGAAGGTGTGACGACTATCAAGACCTTTGATGTGCGGTCGAAAGATATCATCAATTCGGAGTTCTATTACATCGAGCCGAATGATATCATTTACATCCGTCAGATACCGGGATATAGCTTCGGCATCAACCATGTGACATCGGTAATCAGTGTCACGGCAGCCACCCTCTCCTTCGGTGTGTTCATCTACACCATCGTCCAGACGGGTATCAATCACGTGAATAAACATGTATATCATAAAAACTGACAGGCCATGAAGAAGATCCATATATTATTTCTCTCGCTCATGGCTGTTTGCATGACGAGCTGTTACAGCCACCGCGTGATAGGTTACCTCCAAGAACCTACGAAGCATAACAAACTGCCGCAATACGACAGTGTGGCGTATGAGCCTTATCGTATCCGTGTGAATGACGAGATTATCTACCGCCTCATTACAATGGACCAGACAATCGCCAAATCGCTTGGTGCGAATAATAATTATGCCGGCGGTCAATATGCCAATTCGTACCGTGTCTATTCGGACGGTACGGTAGATCTGCCGTTCCTGGATCCGATCAAAGTGCAAGGTCTGACGGAGATTGAGGCGCAGGATACACTGAAGAAAGCTTTCCGTGAGATCATCCCGGATGCGGATGTCAAAGTGGCGTTATACAACAAGTATTTCTCTGTCATCGGTGATGCTAACTCCAGCCGGTACTATATCTATAAGGAGAAGATGAATATCTTCCAGGCACTCGCCATGACCGGCGATGTGATGAACAGTGGTGACCGTCGTCATATACGAATCATCCGTCCCCGTGACGGCGGCCAGGAACCCGAGGTGTTGGAGTTCGATATCCGTACCAACACCATCATCGATTCGAAATACTATTACATTTATCCCAACGATGTGATTTACGTGGCGCGTACGAAGAACAGTTTCTTCACGGTACAGAACTACTCCGGTTTCATCGGTTTGATAACCAGTAGTGTAGCGCTCTTAACGTCGGTACTGAACTATGTGGCATTACTATACAAATAAATGATATGAGTGACAATAATCAATATTACTCCCCGGGAGGCAACAACGCCTATTATTCGCCCGGCGGCAACAATGCGTACTACACGCCCGGAGGCAATGCCTATTACCAGCCGGGAGGCAACGCGTACTACCAGTCCGGTAACCAGCATTATTACCAGGCAGACCCGCAACAGAACAACGGTGACGACGATGAAGGCAGTCTCAATTTCAACCCGGTAGAATGGTTGTTTACCTTCTTGCATTACTGGTATCTGTTCGTGATAGCGATAGCTATCGCTTTGGGTCTGGCGATGTTGAAGAACAGACGATGGATGCCGTCCTATCTCTCGCAGGGCACGATTGTAATCAAGGAGAACACCGGTTACGGCGGTCCGAGTCTGGCACTGATGCAGGGCTTCGGTGTCGATGCAGGGTACAAGAACGTGCAGAACCAGATGATCATGCTCAAGTCTTATGACCTCACAAGTCGCGTGGTGGACTCCCTGCCATTCTTCAACGTCGAGTATATCACCCAGGGACGTTTCAAGACCCGCCAGCTCTTCCGTCAGACGCCGGTAGTCATTGACTACACGCGTCTGGACGCCCGTGCATATACGGCACTCTTCCAAATCAATTTCCGTCATGACGGTACGCTGCATATCTCCTCTACGGATGAGTCGCTGCCGCTGGACATCGATGCGCGCTATGGGGAGCCTGTCTCCTGCTCGCTGTTTGATATCACAATCTGGCCGACGGAGTTCATGATGAATACCGGCAAAATATATTTCCGCTTCCGTGATCATGAGTCGTTGATAGATGAGTTTATGAGCCGTCTGCAGCTCTCTTTTGTCTCGGAAGGCTCAACCGTTCTGGCGCTCTCTATGACAAGTGAGACACCGCAACGTGACTGCGAATATCTGGATATGCTTGCGAAGATCTATCTTCTCCAAAACCTTGAGCAGAAAAATGAAGTGGCAGAGAACTCTATCAAATTCATCAATCAGCAGTTGGAGACGCTACAGTCGTCGCTGCAGGTGAGCGAAGGGGCAATGACGGATTTCAGGCAGGAGAACAGACTACTGGACGTCAACTCCTATGCCGGACAGGTCATGAGCTACCTCACTACCTATGACCAGCAGAAGATGGAGATTCGACTGAAGGAAACCTATTTTGACTACCTCATCAATTATATCCATACTAACATCGAGAACGACGCTGTCATCATGCCTACTACGATGGGTATTGAGGACGGAGCGCTGGTAGGGCTGGTGAAAGAGCTCAATGACGTCCGCGTGCAGCGAAACGAGCTGACGGAGAAAAACGTCTATTATGCGAAGTACACCAAGGATATGGAACTCATCAAATCCTCTATCGAGGAACTGGTGAACTCTATGCGCGCCGCAATGGATATTGAGAAACAAGATCTCCAGAAGCGTATTGACGAGGCAGAGGCGATGCTCAAGACCCTGCCGGAGAAAGAGTTGCAGATGGTGGCTATCGAGCGGAACTATCGCATTGATGACAACTACTATACCTTCTTCCTCCAGAAACGCGCCGAGGCGGAGATTCAGAAAGCCTCGAATACGCCGGATAACTCCATTATGGACAAGGCACGTATCATAGCGATCATGAACGCGAAGGTGAAATCGAAAACCACTACGACCTATCTCGTCATCGGTTTCCTAATCCCCCTGGCGCTGATTATCCTGTCGGAGCTGATGAACAACAAGATCCGTTCGCCGAAGGATGTCGTCAAACTCAAATCCTTCCGTCTGATAGGTACCCTGCGTCACGCCCGCAGCCAGAACCCGACACTCGTCCGCGCTTCGCCACGCTCAAGCTATGCGGAGATGATGCGAGCTATACGAACGCGTATTGAGTTTGTCCTTCGGAGAAAAGACAAGATGGTCATCTGCGTCACCTCTACGGAGTCTGGTGACGGTAAGACTTTCCTGTGTACCAACATGGCATCGCTCTATGCCATGACGGGACGCAAGACCCTGCTGGTTGACTTGGACCTCCGTAAACCGAATATCCATACCAAACTGGGGCTGGAATCCGGTGACGGTCTGTCCAACTTCCTCATCGGAGACTGCGAACTGTCGGATATCCTGACGAAAGACACACCGTTCGGCTTTGATTTCATCCGTGCCGGTACTATCCCGCCGAACCCTGGCGAGCTGGCGCACTCGGAGAAACTGGCAAAAACCCTCAAGGAGCTCCGCGAGGCATATGACTATATCATCATCGATACCTCGCCTATAGGTCTGGTTCCCGATGCGTACTCTATCATTGAGAATAGCGACCTCTGTCTCTTCGTCATCCGCTGTCTGCAAACCAATAAGTCCTATTGTAAGCAGACCCTTGAGCAGATGCTTCAGGTGGTGGAGGCGCCGGAGAAAGTACAGATTGTCCTCTCCGATATCCCGACCGAAGGACGCCACTCGTACGGCTCCGGCTACGGCTACGGTTACGGCGGTTACGGCGGCTACGGCTACGGCCACCTCGGTTACGGTGGCTACGGTGGTTACGGATACGGAGGCTATGGATACGGAAGCCGCTCCAAGAAGACTACCTATTATGGCAAGCTCTATGGTAAGATTTATGGTCGCCTCACGAACCAGAATGAGAAAGACAGCCGCTCTTACTATTATTACCATCATGATGAAGATGATGAGGAGCTGCAGCAGAATAATGAAGCGCAGAACGATGCGCAAGATAATACGCCGAAAGCGTAAATCAGAAGTGAGAAGGGATGCAGAAATGCATCTCTTCTTGCGTTACGGGATGCCTGAATCGTATCTCCGCCGCATGAAGCATCAGACGGCTTTCTTTGCCATCCGGGGAAATCGGAATAGAGAGCCCGTAAAGTCTGTCTCCCACTATCGGTGCATCCAGTCCGTCCGGGTGTGCGGCATGTACGCGTAACTGGTGCGTACGGCCTGTCTCCGGATAGAAATCAACCAGCATGGTGCCGTCCGCCCGCCGCTCACGGATGGCATATCTCGTAACAGCCGGCTTGCCGTGCTGTATATCTGCCATCTGCCGCGGCCGGTCATAAGGGTTAGGCAGCAGCGGCAGAGAGATGACACCCTCCTCCTTCGTACATTGTACATTGTCCCCTTGTACATTTATCAGGGCTTCATACCGCTTGAAAATATCGCGGCGCTGGAAATAGGCCTGCATCGTCTTGTATATCTCGTTGTTCTTGGCTACCACCAGAATACCACTTGTGTCCTGGTCCAGCCTGTGAACGGGCATCACCGGGTAGCCGCATTCGTCCGTCAGAATACTTGCTACCGAAGGCTCGTCCCCTTTGCCGGGCACCGACAGCAGCCCCTCGGGCTTCTCGACAACCAGCAGGTATTCGTCTTCATAGAGCCGCTTTATAGCCTTCCCTGAAACGCTTCTCCTGAACTCGTCGGCAATGATTTTCACCTCCGTTCCGGCCAGCATATGCCGCAATATTGGCACGCACTTGCCGGAGCAAGGTGCGTAGAACACCCCCTCACGCCGGATCTCCGTCCGGGACGGTGCGCCTACCCAGAACTCCGCCATCTCTTTGGGCTCTATTCCGTTCCTGAAAGCCTCTTGCAGCAACTTCGGTCCGCAACACTCTCCCGCACCCGAAGGGGGCAGGGGGTACTCCCTTGTACATTGTACATTGTCCTTTGTACATTGTACATTGTCCCTTTGTCCCTTCTTAAACCATTCCTCCGGGGATAGGATGGGTTTCTCGTTTGCAAATATCTCCAGCAGGTTCTTGCTCTCACCCTGCCGGTTCAGAAAACGGTATTCGGCGAACAGCAGCCGTTGCAGCCGTTGCGACTCGGTCTTGCTGTTTCCCACTGGTAGCTCACGCATCTCATACACAGGCCCCACAAAACCCTCGTGGTGATAACTCCCGTCCAACTTGGCGGAGAAAGCCGACAGATAGCCGCCATCGTATGTCAGCACACCGAACATCTTCCCCTGACGGTGCAGTTCGCTCTCCGGGTGCTCACGCATGTACGCGTGTACCTTATCTATAACCTCTATGACGGCTTCCTCAATGCGCATAAGAATAAATTTTGCTGCAAAATTACAAAAAAATTTGCATATATGCAAAAAAAGCAGTAATTTTGTACCCCGTTATGGGACTCGCTTTTGACAACGACAAATATATCCGCATTCAGTCGGAGCATATCCGCGAGCGTATCGCGCAGTTTGGTAATAAACTCTATCTGGAGATGGGGGGCAAACTTTTCGATGATATGCACGCGAGCCGTGTGCTGCCTGGTTTTATGCCCGACAGCAAGCTCCGTATGCTCACCCAGCTCCGCGATTCGCTCGAGATTATCATTGTCATTTCCGCCCTTGATATCGAGCGAAACAAAGTCCGACAGGATCTGGGCATTACCTATGATGAGGATGTCTTGCGCCTCCGCGAAGAGTTTGCCAACCGCGGGTTCTTGGTGTCTTCGGTGGTAATTACGCACTATTCCGGACAACGCTCGGCGGACGCTTATCGCCAGCGATTGGAGCGAAAAGACATACGCGTGTACTACCATTATACCATTGAGGGATACCCCCATAACGTGGAGCTGATTGCCTCCGAGGACGGCTTCGGCAGGAACGATTATATAGAGACGACGCGTCCGCTGGTGGTTGTCACGGCGCCCGGGCCCGGTAGCGGTAAGATGGCTGTATGTCTCAGCCAGCTTTATAATGAACACGCGCGTGGTAAGGAGGCCGGATATGCGAAGTTTGAGACCTTTCCGGTATGGAACCTACCCCTCAAGCACCCGCTCAACGTGGCATACGAAGCGGCTACGGCAGACCTCCAGGACGTCAATATGATCGACCCCTTCCATCTGGAGGCGACGGGACAGACGGCGGTGAACTACAACCGCGATATTGAGATATACCCCGTCCTCGATGCGCTCTTCACCTCTATCTATGGTACCAGCCCCTACCATTCGCCTACGGAGATGGGTGTCAACATGGTGGGCTTCTGCATCAGCGACGACGAGGCGGTGCGCGAGGCCAGCAAGCAGGAGATAATACGCCGCTATTTCCAGGCCCTCTGCCACTTGGCGAACGGCAAATGCAATGACGCGGAGGTGAAGAAAGTAGCGCTTCTGCAACAGCAGGTGGGTATCACGACAGCTTACCGCCGTACTACTGTTGCGGCGCGTGAGCGCAGAGCCCTTACGGGAGCGCTCCATGACGGCGCTTTTGCACATGCCGCCGCTATAGAACTGCCCGACGGACGGATCATCACCGCCGAGGCGGGACAGCTCCTCGGCTCTTCTGCCGCACTCCTCCTCAATGCCATGAAGGAGCTTGCCGGCATAGACCATGCTTTGCGACTCATTCCGGAGAATATCATAGAACCTATACAGAAAACCAAGATCAATTATCTGCACGGCCAGAACCCGAGGCTCCATACCGACGAGGTGTTGGTGGCGCTATCGGTCCTATCGCTCCATGACGAGAACTGCCGGAAAGCCTTGGAGACACTGCCTTTGCTCAAAGGATGTCAGGCGCACTCCACGGTGATGCTCAAAGAAGTGGATTGGAGAACATTCAAGAAACTGGGCATCGACCTCACCACTGATCCCGCTCGCAAATAGATTAGTCTTTCGACTTTTGTCTTTCGTCTTTCGTCTTTCGACTTGTATAATCGCCATAGTGGAAGCAGACTGCGCTAGACCATACCTAGACCATACCTAGACTATATAAACTACGTTACGGATACATCCCTCTATTGTCCTTTACCTCTGCAACCCCTATCTGTCCGTTTTCACTTTCACGGGATTTTTTATGAAAAATCAATAAAAATTTGCATATATGCAATTTTTGTAGTAATTTTGTACCCGCATTGGGTTCTTGCGGGTATTTCGTATCCGCGGGCTAAGAGGGAAGCAGGTGGGAATCCTGCGCAGTCCGGCTGCTGTAAGGGGGCGTACAAACGATTATGATGTACGATTCCGGCTCAAAATCTTAAACCACTGAAGCGTAGCTTCGGGAAGGTGAGACGGAAGACCTAAGTCAGAAGACCTGCCAATGCGTGATTGATAAGTCCCCCCGGGATGGGACGAGCAATGGCAAGAAGAAAGATATTCATACTGTTAACGGCACTGTATGTGCGCTCCGTGTACGCTTGGGCGGATACGGAGGCGGACTCGTTGTATCAGGATTATTTGATTGACGAGGTGGAGGTTACCGCCCGTTCGCTTACGAAAGACATCATCCTTCCCCAGACGCTCAAGGGCGAGGAACTGCAACGCATGAACGCCCTCTCGGTGGCGGACGCCTTGCGCTATTTCTCAGGCGTGCAACTCAAAGACTACGGCGGAGTGGGGGGCATCAAGACCATTAATGTCCGCTCCATGGGAAGTCAGCACACTGCGGTCTATTACAACGGTATCCAGCTCGGCAACGCCCAGAACGGGCAGGTGGACTTGGGGCGTTTCTCACTCGACAACATGGAGGAGATACAGCTCTTCAACGGCCAGAAATCCGATATCTTCCAGTCGGCACGGGAGTTCGGTTCGGCGGGAAATGTCTATCTCACTACCCGCAAACCGTATTTCAAACCCTCCGAGAAAGTGCATGTCCATGGTCAGATGCGCTTTGGTTCTTTTGCGCTCGCGAACCCGAATATCGGCGTCGATGTCAAGCTCACGGAGACTCTTTCGCTATCCCTCGATGCCGAGTATGTCTATTCGTCCGGCAAATACCCTTTCCGTTACCGCCGAGTCCTGCCTTCCGGCGAGACGGCGTATGACACCACGGCTGTCCGCCAAAACGGAGATGTCAATGCCGTGCGTACCGAGCTGGGGCTTCATCATTACTATCGTACCACGGGTTTCTGGCGCCTCCATCTCTACAACTACTATTCCGAGCGCGGCGTACCGGGAGCGATTGTCAATAACGTCTGGCAGAACGGTGAGCGCCTCTGGGACCGCAACACCTTTGTGCAGGCGCAGTGGCAGGACCGGTGGTTCAACCGATGGGACACACGCTTGCTCGTCAAGTATGCCAATGACTACACCCATTACCGGAACTACGACACACGGATCCTGCCTTCCAACAACGAATATACCCAGCAGGAGTTCTATCTCTCTCTGGCGAACAAAGTGCTGGTTTTCAACTGGTGGGATCTCTCCTTGGCGTATGATTACCAGTACAACACCCTCTCGCGTGCCAATCTCCTTTTGGACGAAGACGGACGCGACTCTTTTGGCCGGCATAGCCATTGGCTCTCTGCTGCCACTGCTTTTAATTTCAAGGAATACGTGCGCGCGCAAGCCTCGGTGTTGATGACGGCTGTGCAAAATACCCACTTACTCTTCTCCCCCTCTGAGAGGGGGGCGGGGGGTGTCCCAATCCCCAAATTCACCCCTGCGCTCTTCTTCTCCTTCCGTCCTTATCCCAAGATTGACTTGAGCCTCAATGCTTTCTACAAGCAGAGTTACCGCTATCCTACCTTCAACGACCTCTATTATACGGACCTCGGCAACGCCTCTCTCCGCCCGGAGCTGGCTCGCCAGCACTCCGTCGAACTGGCCTATAAAATCTCAAATGTCCAATCTCAAATCTCAACTGCCTGCGGCTATGAAATAGCGGCAAGCCTCTCCTATTACTACAACCGCGTCACGGATAAGATCATTGCGTACCCCAAGGGCCAGCAGTTCCGGTGGACGATGCTTAACCTCGGTACGGTGAAGATCAACGGACTGGACGCCAAGGCGGATATGACGCTCTATCTCCCCCTGCGGTTCGTCCTGCGCACGCGCCTCAACTACACCTACCAGACTGCGATTGACGACACCAACCCATCCGATTCCTATTATGGCCACCAGATACCTTATATCCCTCGTCATAGCGGAAGCGTGGTACTCGGTTTGGACTGGTCCAGCCGCAGGGGAGACCATTACGGACTCAACTACTCCTTCATCTATGTCGGAGAGCGCTACAGCCAGCAGGAGAACACCGTCTATAACTATGTACAACCCTGGTACACCCACGACCTCTCCCTCTATGGTGAGTGGCAGATACGCCGTTGGTGGCTTAAAGCAAACCTCGAAATAAACAACCTGCTCGGCCAGGATTACGAAGTAATCCAGAATTATCCGATGCCTAAACAAAACGTAAGATGCACAATTGCCGTAAGATATTAAAATCATTTACCATTTGGTCATTTACCATTTGGTCGTTTGTTCTTACTTCTTGCCGAGGTGACGAGGTTATTTATCCCACGATCGGCACACACGTCATGGATGAGGTGCGTGAAGGCGGACTGTATGTCCTATGCGAGGGCAATATGGGCTCCAACAAAGCCCGGCTGGATTACATGAACCTCGCTACCGGAACCTATTACGCCAACTGGTACGGCTCGCAAAACCCCACGCAGCTGAAGGAACTCGGAGATGTAGGCAACGACCTCAAGCAGCACGGCGGCCGCCTCTATGCCGTCATCAACTGCTCCCATAAGGTCGAGGTGATGGATCTGCAGGCGCGCCATATAGCCAAGATTGACATTCCTAACTGCCGCTATCTGGCCTTCAAGGGCGATAAGATGTATGTCTCCGCCTATGTCGGATCGGTCGCCACACCCGAACTGCTCGGCTCGGTCTTCGAAATCGACACAGCCACACTCGCTGTCACGCGAGAAGTGAAGGTCGGCCACCAACCGGACGAACTCTGTGTCGTAGATGATAAACTATACGTCTGTAACTCAGGAGGTTATCTCACTAACCGCTATGACTCCACGCTCTCGGTCATCGACCTCCATTCCTTTACCGAGCTGCGGAAGATACCCGTCGGACTCAACCCCACGCGTGTTCGTGTGGACGACCAAAAACACCTCTGGGTAACCTGCCAGGGCAACTACGCCTCTGCCAAACCGCAAATCGTCATTCTCAAAAATGAGCAACCTGTCTATCGTATCCCGACTCCTTGTGCGAACATATCGCTTTTAGGTGCTAATGCCTATGTCATAGATGCCGAGAACAAAGAACTGAAAGTCTTCTCCACGATTGACTATCAACGCTCCCCCTCTGAGAGGGGGCTGGGGGGTGTCCTCTCCTCTATGGAGCACCCCTATGCCCTCCTCGCCACTTCCGATGCGCTCTATGTCACGGATGCCAAGAACTACGTCTCATCCGGCGTGCTGCATTGTTACGGCTATGACGGCAGAGAGCGGTGGCGTGCCTCTACGGGCGACATTCCCGGACATCTGTGCCGGGTAACGCAAGCCTATGAGCTCTATGGCGATACTACCTCGCAGGAAACAACCCGCCGCTCGCCTTATATCTCGCGTGTCTATGAATACCTGCCGGCAATGGGGCAGTTTGTGAACGTCCTGCCCAAATACGAGGAGGGCGATGATGCCGCATCCATGTGCCGCAAATGCGAACAGGCGATAGCTAACAATGCCGGAGGAATGGTCTGCCTTGGAGGATGGGGGGGGTATATCACCTTCGGCTTTGACCATCCCGTAGAGAACAAAGACAGCTACGACCTCCGCATCCTTGGTAACGCCTTCGCTATGTCCGGCAATACCGCTTACGGCAGTTCCGAACCCGGTATCGTCCTCGTTAGCCGCGACGAGAACAAGAACGGTCTTCCCGACGACAGATGGTATGAACTGAAAGGTTCTATGTACGACGATCCCGCCACGCGGCATAACGTCACGAAAACATACTCCCGCGCCTCTGACACCATCCGCAATCCCTTCCACACTCAGCCCTATTATCCGCAGTGGATAAAGGAGGAGAGTTTGACTTTTACTGGGGCATTACTCCCGCCGCAGACAGAGAAGATAAGCGGGCAGAGCGTACAACGCATACTTGACTACGGCTATGTGGACAATAAGCCGAATAGTGACATAGAAGGAACATCGTTTGATATATCGTGGGCTGTAGATACGGAAGGGAAATCTATTTCACTGCCATGCATAGATTTCATCCGTATCTACACTGCGGTAGATGAAAACAACGGACCTACCGGAGAATTGAGCACCGAAATAACAGGAGCGATAGACTTGCATATAGCTACCGACTGATTTCCGGTAAAACATATACCATTGCTATACCCTTGGCGACTCTGTGAAATACTTTTTTATCCCCATTCAGGGGATTGAAAGGGACTATAATATTACTAACCAATTTAAAAACAACAACAAAATGAAAAAGATTTTCTTTGTTCTTTGCATGTTTCTCTCAGTAAACATGTTTGCAAAATTACCGGTTGCCGACTTTGAGAATGAGACAGGCGGCATTAATGTAGCCAAGGCTGACACCTGCTGGCAAGGGGCAGATGAGCCTTCTCTTGGTTTACATCTTTGGGAATCAGCTACTTATATGTTCGCTTCGTTCACAGTTGATTATGGAGGATATTACGGCTATACCGGCTTTACGGTAACGAATGAGACAGCCAATACCTCTACCGGATGGAGTCAAGCTTATCGTAGCGCATCAGGAGGTGCATTTGAGGGGTCGAATTTCGCTGTATGGAACGATCCGTTCACAACCGATACGATGATTGCTTTTCTACCGCAAGTAGTACCTGGTTTCTATATTAATAACACTGCTTATGCAGTTAATTCTATGCTCAATGGAGACTCATTCGCCAAAAAATTTGGGAAGGATGATTTCTTCGTGTTGCATTGCATCGGTTGGTTAAATGGTGAAGTGGTTGACACCGTGGATTTCTATTTAGCTAAGGATGGCGCATATGTAAACCAGTGGACTTATTTTGACCTCACTTCTCTTGGTAACATTGAGGCTGTAAAATTTGCCATGGAGAGTTCGGATAATTCATATGGATATATGAACACTCCTGCTTACTTTGCCATGGATAATTTCGGAGCAGCCAAGCCGGAAGGCTATGTAGCTCCGGCGATGGCTGAGTTCCCTGTAGAGCAGGATATTGAGAACACTAATGCAGATGTCAAGGCTGTGAAGATGATTCGCAACGGTCAAGTAGTGATTATCCGTGGCGAGAAAGCATTTAATGTATTAGGTGCAGAGCTTTGATGAACATCCATAGCTTACATAACCTCTTTGCCTCTCCCTCCATTGTGCGGGTGAAGAGCTCTGCTCGATCGGACTGCCGGTGGCTGTCCGTAGAACAACTCGGGGTGGGGTTATCCATCCTTCTTCTGCTCGTCGGGTGTACCAAACACCCGGCGGAGCAGGGGAGTGTGCCCGCCTCTAACAAGTACGCCACCGGTTTTACCCTCGCTAAGACGGACTCCTCGGTCATCGTAGAGGTCTTCCAGCCGTATCAGCGCTTGGAGATCACACGCCCGATGCAGCGTATAGGTACGATGAGTACGGTACAGGTGGGTTTTCTCTATGCCCTCGATGCGATGGACCATCTGGCGGCGATGTGCAATCCCGAACTCGTCTATACGCCGGTCAAAGGCACCGAGATTGACTTGGGCGACTCCATGAAACCCTCTGCCGAGCGGGTGCTGCAAGGCGGACTGGACATCTTGCTGGCGGTTAACTACGGTCAGTATGACAACCTCGAAGCGGCACGGCTGGAGAAACTTGGCGTGCCTGTCATCTATATCAATGAGTGGCAGGAAGGTACGCCGCTCGCCCGTGCCGAATGGATTCGTGTCATCGGTGCCCTCACCGGCAAACTACACGAGGCCGACTCGATCTTCGATGAGGTGGAAAGTAAGTATTTGAAACTCTCGCGCAATCCGCTCTCCTCCCTTGAGCGGAGGCCTGGAGGGGTTACCGAAGGGCGGTCTATCATGTCCGGCAACAACTTCCGGGGTACCTGGTATGTCCCCTCCGGTAAGAACTATCTGGCGTATCTCTTCAAGGATGCCGGTGCGTCCTATCCTTTCTATGACGACGCACGCGAGACATCTATCCCGCTGACCATAGAAGAGACCCTTCGTTATTTCCATGATGCCGATGTGTGGGTCGGAGCCGCTGGAAACAATTTGGAGGAACTCGCCGAGATGGATGAGAAACATACGTGGTTCCGCGCGTACAAGAACGGCCGGGTCTATAACTGGCGCAAGCAGCGCCTCCCTTCCGGAGCAAACAACTTCTGGGAGCGTGGGGTGGTGCACCCCGAGGAAATGTTAGAGGACGTCATCCATATCCTGGATAACGCCCCCGACTCAACCCTCCATTTCGCAGAGCGGCTATACTGATTCCGATTCCTCTGATTACTTTATTCCCTCCCTTGTGGGGAGGGTTAGGGAGAGGTCTTCCAGACACTTCCTGCAAAGGCAATCCGTCCAATGCGTGCGCAGATATGCGCGCGCTTTTTCGTCCAGCTTCACACCCACGCACTGGCAATGGGCATCGTGGGTACAAACAAACGCTGCCCCGCACCGGGGACAGCGTTTCTCTATGCCTGAATTCGTAATCATAGTGCATTATTATCTGTTTAACTTGACAATCATCGTTCCTAATGCCGGCACTTGGATGTCCTTCCTGTTCAGATCCACCTTCTCGCCTGTCATCGGATTGACACCAACGGCGTTGTACTTGCTTAAGATCTCTGCGTATGTATCCGTCGGGATCGTACGTGCCTCCTCGGCACCGTTGGCAAAAACAAACACAGCCTCTTTCTCGTTATAACGGAAGAAAGCGTAGGTGTTGTTGCGGCTGAGGAAATGCATCGTCTTGCCCCAGTGCAGTACCGGCTCGTTCTTGCGCCATTGGAATAGCTTGCTCTGGAAATCATACATATCTTGCATCCGGGCGGTCACCTCGTCGCCCTGCGGAAGCGGGGCACGCAGATACGAGTGGTTGCCTACGTCCTCTTTGTTGGCGGATGTCATGGCATACTCGTCGCCGTAAAGCACCTGCGGAATACCGCGCATCGTGGCCAACAGCACGTAGCCTAACTTTACGCGACGCGGGTCTTTGTCTTTTACTACATCGGTGATACGCGCCATGTCATGGTTGCCCAGGAACGTCAGCAACTTGTTCACATCCGCGTACATGTAATCCATCGTCAGTGCGTCATACACCTTCGTCAGTCCGCCGCCCCAGTAGTTGCCGTCGTTCTCCAGTGCCTGACGGATTGCCTCTTCTACAGGGAAGTCCATCACCGTCGGCAGATAGCTGTCGAAACCGTCGAAGTTCTTCGCTCCGCTTTGCCAATAGGCTACCGCAGGAGCAGGTCTTGTCCAGCACTCGCCTACAATGTTGATGTTCGGATATTCCTCGCGAATAGCTTTAAGCCACATGCTGCCCGGTATCTTCTCAATGTACGGGTACGTATCTACACGTAAACCGTCCAGGTCTGCATACTCAATCCACCAGATTGCCCATTGCTGGAAATACTTCAACAGATCAGGGTTCTCTAAGTTCATGTCCGGCATGGGGTGGTCGAACCATCCGCGGTTGCTCAACTTACGGTCGTACTCCGACGCATTGACGTCGTAGTTGGCGGTGAACACGTTATTGGTGTTGGTAAACTCCGGGAACTGGTTAATCCAGTCCTGGTA
>CACYKR010000004.1 GCA_902774995.1 uncultured Bacteroidales bacterium
CCATATACCGGCTCCAGTCGATGCTTTTCGCCCCCTCGTATAACCAATCCTCCGGCTTTAGCCTTTCGCCTTTCACCTTTAGCCTTTCACTTCTAATTGGTACCAGCACCCGCAACGCAGACCTCAGGCACAGGTTAGCACGGTACATCAGCGCTTTGTCGCCGCTAAAAGACACCGCCCGGCGCTCTATCTGCACCTCGTCGGCGCCCAACTCCGTCAGCTCCTGCGCCAGCACCGGCTCCAAGCCCTTAAAGGTCTTGGCTACCATCCGAAAACTATTCTTCTCACTCATATACGCGTTCCTAACTTATATCCTGCACACGCATGCGACAAGCGCATACGGCACAAACAGCGTGCAAAGTTACAAAAAAAAAACGACATACACAAAAAAAAGCACAAAATATTTGCGTATATCAAAAAAAAGCAGTACCTTTGCACCCGCTTTTAAGAGGAAAGATGGCAGAGTGGTCTAATGCATCGGTCTTGAAAACCGACGTACGGAGACGTACCGGGGGTTCGAATCCCTCTCTTTCCGCAAGACATCAGCAGAACCTACCTTTGGGAACGGTCTCTGCTGATTTTATTTTTGCAGCATGGAAACACTATCTTTCAACACCATTGTATTCGATTTAGGCGGCGTGATTATCAATCTGAATGTGCCGCGATGCGTAGCTAACTTCAAACGCCTGATGCCCGAAGAGCATATCCGTAATGTCCTCGGCATAGACGACGAGGGCGAAGGGGTGGTAGCCGTCAGCGCCGCTACCAAGCAGCTGATGCACGACTACGAGTACGGCAATATCTCTACGGAGGAGTTTCTGACAACCTTGCAGGAGTACTGCTATCCCGGCACGACCATTGATCAGATCCGCGAGGCGTGGCTCAGCATGCTGGACACGCTGCCGCAGGAGCGGCTGGACTATATCGCGTCGCTGCGGCGGAAAGGGTACAGGACCGTCCTGCTCTCCAACTCCAACGAGCTCCATTGGGATCCGATATGGGAGCAGTACCGGCTGGGAGAGTATTTCGATGCGGTCTTTGCGTCCCACCATCTGCATATGGCGAAACCGAACCGGGAGATTTTCGACCATGTGGTACGCGAGGCGCAGGTGGATAGCGCGCACACGATTTATGTAGATGATCTGGAGAAGAACCGCAAGGCGGGCGAACAATATGCCGGCTGGAAGACAGTCGCCTCTATTGAGGATTTGAGATTTAACATTTGATATTTATTACCATGAAAGAGATACTTAGCCATTTTGCCATTCCCAACGAAACAGGCGAGCCGCAGCCTTTGCATATAGGTTTTATCAACGACTCGTTCATCGTACCCGCCCGGCGCGTAGGCGAGAGGTCGTATTGCCTGCAGCGCATCAACCACCGTATCTTCAAAGACGTAGAGGGGCTGATGCGCAATATACAAACCGTCACAGACCATATCCGCGAGAAACTGCAGACCGCAGGCGTGCCGGACATTGACCGGAAGGTGCTGCAACTGGTACCGACCAAAGAGGGGAAACTCTATTACCGGACGGCGGAAGGCAACTGCTGGCGGTTGTACGTACTGGTGGAGCCCGCTACCTCGCAGGAGAAAGTGACCCCGCTCTCTGCGGAACTGACAGGCGAAGCCTTCGGACGGTTTCAGAAACAGTTGGCTGACCTGCCTTTCGACGCGCTATGTGAGAGTATTCCGAATTTCCATAACATGGAGTTCCGTCTGCAGGAGCTGGATGAAGCCATAGCCAATGTACAAAGGGACGATGTACAATGTACGAAGGGGCGTGAACGGTTAGAGGCGTGCGGGGAGATCATGGACGCCATCAACCAACGGCGGGAAGAGATGTGTCTTGCCGAGCGGCTCTTCCGAGAAGGGAGACTGCAGAAACATATCAACCATTGCGACACCAAGGTCAACAATGTGCTCTTTGACGAAGCCGGCAGACCTATCTGTATCGTCGATCTGGATACCGTGATGCCGGGTTTTGTATTCTCCGACTTCGGCGATTTCATGCGTACCGCTGCGAACACGGGTCTGGAGGACGACCCCGTATTGGAGAATATACACGTGGATATGGCGGTCTTCGAGGCTTATACGCGAGGGTATTTGAAAGAGGCGACGTTCCTCACGGACCTGGAGAAAGAACTCCTGCCCTATGGCTGCCGGCTGATGAGTTACATGCAGGCGGTGCGGTTCTTCACCGATTACATCAACGGGGACACGTATTACAAGATCGCGTACCCGGAGCATAACCTTGTGCGCACCAAGGCGCAGTTACGGCTTTTAGAAGAACAGGAGAAGGTGGCGGAGGAGATGAAGGCGATTATCAACCGTTTAAGTAAATAAAAAAAGATAAAAGCTGAATAATAATCTTATCACTGCGTGATTTTGAATCTTCTTTTGCCCAAATGCCCCTCCGAATAAATTCGATGACCATTTTAGCAAAAGAAGTTTCATCTCTTCGAGACCCAAATTATTATTCAGAGATAAATTAAGATAAATTCATTGCCGATGTATGCAAATAGCACTAAAACGTATTATAGACACTCATCCTGAATGGTTAAATGATTTGAAGTAGGTTTGGTTGATGGAGCGGCATGGGAACTTGCTCACACGGACGCTACAGCAAACAAAGATACATTAGCCCAAAGGGCTTACAAACGGCAGAGGGGTTTATCTTGGTTTATTTTCTATAAAAATCAGCAACCGGGAAACTTTAATTTATTTATAAAAACTATACTATGAAACTATATGTCAACCAAGTGAACTGGCGGGAGGCGTATCCCGAGAAGCCGGAGGTGCATGTGGAGGTGAGCAATGACCGGGAGGCGTTGTATCTGCATTGGCACGTGCAAGGCGGGCAGTTGCGCGCCGTGACGACGGAGGACCAGGGTCCGGTATGGGAAGACAGCTGCGTGGAGTTCTTCTGCCAAGTGCCGGGCGAGAGGCATTACTGCAATTTCGAGTGCAACTGTATCGGAGCGATGGTGGGTTCGCGCCGGCTGAGCCGCACGGACGATATACAGCCGTTTTCTGTCGAAGAGATGGCACGAATCCGGAGGCATTGCTCCTTCCCAAGAGAAGCGTTCGAGGAAAAGGATGGTCTGTTTGAATGGAGCGTGGAGCTGGAGATTCCGTTAGACCTGATTTTCCGGAACCACCAACCCGTCTTCCCGCAGAAACTACGGGCGAACTTCTACAAGTGCGCGGACAAGACGAAGAAACCGCATTTCCTGAGTTGGCAGCCGATCCGGACAGAGAAGCCTGATTTCCACCGCCCTGAGTTCTTCGGGGAGATAGAACTTGCATAGTTTTTGGGCATAAAACGCCCCAAAAGTGCACTTTTTTATTGAAAAGTGTATTTTTTTCTTGCATAATTCATTTGAAAAGTGTAATTTTGCAGCGTCAAAAATCATTGAAAAGTGTAAATAAGTATGCTATTCCGCAAAATCTCCAGTTACATTGAGGCTCATCTGAGGTCAAACAATGACCGGATATTACTGATAGAGGGAGCCCGTCAGATTGGCAAGTCGTTCATCATTCGGGAGGTAGGCAGAACTGTCTATCCTCATTTTATCGAAATAAACTTTGTAGAAGATGACGAAGGCCCGCAATTATTCAAGAATGTCCATACTACAGAGGAGTTCTATCTCAGACTGAGTACTATCGCCGGAGAGCAGTTAAACGGCTATAGGGATACACTCATTTTTCTAGACGAGATTCAGCATTACCCGCAATACTTAACGCTACTGAAGTTCTTCCGTGAGGAACACCTATACCGTTTCATTGCGAGCGGAAGTCTGCTGGGAATCACATTACACAAGACGACCTCTATACCGGTTGGCAGTATAATCCGCAAGCGGATGTACCAGTTGGATTTTGAGGAATGGCTGATAGCAAACAACTATGGAGAAAAAGCTTTGATACACCTTCATGAATGTTATGAACAGGAGAAGAGTTTATCCCCGGAAGAACATGAGTATCTGCTATCACTTTTCAAGCGCTATTTATTAGTGGGAGGTATGCCGGATGTTGTAAACGAGTACATCGAAACCCACAACATAGCAAAGGTACGCGAAATACAAAACTCCATTATTGATCTCTACAAAGAGGATGCAGCACAATATGAGTCGTCAGCAGACAAGAAACTATATATCCGGCGGATCTATGATATGATTCCAAGTCAAATGGAGAACAAGAAGAAACGGATGGTAGTAAAGGATATTCAGGACAAGAAAGGCGACCGGTATGACAACTACAAAGAGGAATTTGAGTATTTAATTTCTGCCGGGATTGTGCTGGACGTACATGCAATCTCCAATCCTCGTTACCCGCTATCAGAGTCGTTGCAGAAGAACCTGATGAAGTTGTATTTGAATGATGTAGGTTTATTGACAAGCCGATTGTTCGGATTATCAATCAAAGCTGTCATGGAGACGGAGAAAAGTGTCAATCTGGGATCCGTATATGAGAGTGTAGCAGCACAGGAGTTGGCAGCTCACGCACACAACCTATTTTATTACGACAACAGGTCAAAAGGGGAAGTCGATTATATCATAGATGATACCGAGGAGTGCCGGGTAATGCCGCTGGAGATTAAATCAGGCAAAGATTACACAACGCATAGCGCGCTCACTCATTTTGTCAGCAACCCCGATTACCATATTGATAAGGCTGTAGTATTATCGAACGAACGGGAAGTGTTCCGTAGAGGGAAAATATTATACCTGCCTATTTATTATGTAATGTTCATACACGCGAAGCAAGCGGAGGAGTTGGATGAAAAAGACTTGATCTTCTAATCTTTTTCTTATGCATAACATACTCCAAAAGGACACCCGGCGAGGTGTCCTTTTGGAAAATAGAGATTGTTGTTTATTGGGGGTTAATCCGGGTCGCCAATATCCTGCACGTTAGGATTGCCGTTTATACCCGGGCCGGACACATTCACATTAGGTCCGGAGGCTCCGCCACTTGTCTGGCAGATAGAACCTACTTGTACTAAAACCGATAAACTGGTTGGGATAATATATTGCTTCTTCATAATGTAAATAGTTTTAGACGTTATTTAATCATTGTACCCATTGCGTTGTAACGGATGCCGTCACGGGTGATGACGAGTTGTCCGTTCTCAATTGTCTTGACCGCCTTGTTGTCCACCGGTTGAACGAGATCAATGCCGGTAGCCACTTTGTCTTGCAGGACGATGCGCGCTCTGGCAGGAGCCTGCTGACCGCTCTGTTGCTTGAGGCGGATCCAAGCACGTGTACCCTTCATCGGAGTAGCGTTGGTAGGCGAGTAATAGAGGTTGTTGTTTTGCAGATAGAGATTGCTTTCACCGGCAGGAATCTCCGTCTTGTAGAACGACCCTACAAAGTCGGCTGCATCGAAGGACTTCACATTGTTAGAGGTATAGTTATGGATGGTGTGCAAACTGAATGTCGGGTTCTCTACATCCTGAGTCGGTTTGATGAGGTACGGCGTGCCAGCAGAGAAAGCACCATCTGTGATTTGCGTAAAGTTGAGGCTAACCTCCTCGCCATTCTGAGTAGCGGACTCCATCTTCCATAATTCGTATTCGGTACCGAAGATGTTTGTCAGTTCGCTGTTATACGAATCTATAGGAATACAAAGTGTATAATACTTGCCGGCAGCGAACGACCGTCTGAGCATCAATTTCCATTGTACGCCATCTTTCGCAACGATAGAGCCGTCATCTGCAGTGTTCTCGTCAAGGATGAAGATGTCCGTAGCAGCGTTTGCAGCAATGGAGGTGAGGTAACCCTGAGAATGATTATTCGTATTAGCTACTTTGAGGGTGTAGTTGCCATCCAGATAGATAGAGGAATGGGTAACACTACCAGAGGAGGTCAGACCTTTGAACTCGTCATAGATGGTATTGCTTTCGCTGTCAATGATGGTAAGTTGATATTTGCCGTAATCTGTTGTAGATGGATTAGAAACATTAAAAGTAAAGGTGTAAAGTCCGGCAGTAGCAGCCACATTCCATTCTGCATAGCGATCAGCCATTCCGAAATGGATTCCTTCATTATCGCGTGTTGCGCCATTATTAAGTATCGCCTCATTAAGAGGAATTGCAGCATTCGGGATATTGACAGTTGCACCTCCGGAGTATATAAACTCAACGCTAATCAGTTCTGCATCAGAGTTCGTCAAGCTATTTACAATCTCCATAATATAGCTACCCGCCTCAATGAGTTGAGCATTAATTTCAAGGTCAACTGGAGAGCCTGTCTGGCTATACTGTAAGCCATTAGCAAAGGTGATAGGATTCTCGTCATTCTTATCACGATAGAGCTTGACTGTATAGTTGTGACCGGAGTTAGTGTTTACTTTTACTGTCGCTTTGTAGCTACCGCCATCAGCAAAAGCCACATTCCATTTAACAAAACTGTTTTGGATAGAAGCATCAGGGAAGTCGATCTTGCCATCAGCACGTGTACCATTGGGAGAGAACCAAGCGTCGTTGATGTTGGTCGTGCCCGGCATGTTTTGTACGGCTCCGCCGATACATGTTGTCACTACACTAAGAAGCCTACTTTTTGCGTGATTATACGTATTACGTATTTTTACAGTATAAACACCTTCCTCCAAATAAACACATCCGGAACTAATTGAAGCGTTACCAGTCGGCATTTCAGTCAACGAATTGGAAATAAGTTCAGAACTTTCATCAAGATTTAGTACTTTTATCTCGTACCGTTGACCACCATCCGGACGATATACGTTTGCAGTAAAGTCGTAAGCACCAGCTTGTGTTACTTGAACTTTCCACTTTGCAAAGTTTACGGAGTTGTGTCCCTCTGAACCACGTGCTGTGAAAAGAAGAGAATCAACTGCCCCACTCTTATCAATCCAAGCTTCGTCACTCAAAATAACATCATCAAATGATAAAGTTCCAGGAATAGCAATGGGTGCACCTCCTTTATATTCCAACACGATACTATTTAACTTAACTTTGGAATAAGCGGTTCTGTTCTTTACCTTCAGCATATATTTTCCGGAAGGAATAGCAGTTAAATCCCACGCACCGAAGTTGTGAGACGTTGCAGAGGACGATAAATTGCTTGCGGGAGGGTCAATATGAGCAACTACAGCATTCGTCTCAACATCAACGAGCCAGAACTCAAATTTCCATCCGTTAGTAGTGGTCACATTGGTTGTCAACTCATAAACAGCAGGAGCTGTCAATTCAATAGGGAATGCAGCCCAACGGATGGTGTCATAACCATTGTCACGAAGTCCGAAATCCACATATTCGCCAATCTCTCCCATACTCGGATGTGCAAACACATTAGCAGTAGTCAGGGTTGTGTTTCCGGAAACGGAGGTAAAGGAACGTGTCTTGTACAAGAATCCGTTTTTCGGATCGAAAGCATGAACAGCAGGTTCCGAGCGATCAGGACAGAACCACGCACCACTATTGTAATACATTGCGAAACCGAACTTGCTACCCAAATCGGTTACATATGTAGCGGGGAAACCAAGTTCAAAAACCTTGTTGTCTGCAGAGATAGCTTTAGGGAAACTTACCCAATCTTCGCCCACAGTAACACCGGTTGTCGCGCTATACTCAAGACCCATGGCATCGAAAGCCCAATAGGAATCAATTGTGTGAGTAGTACCGTCATAATCCTTATCAATAAAGGCTTGGGGATATTGACTCCAAGTCGGATCAAAATCAGCGGTATTCTCCATCATGTATACCAAAGCATTTGTACCAAGTTCCGCATCAGCGGCAGGAAGGACTTTGAGCATCGGCCATGTGCCGGGTTCGCTTAGCATTGGGACTTCTGCCCAATCAGATTTGTCACCGTCAATGGTAATTGTCGGAGTGGTTGCATTTGCCATGAGGGCAAAGGCAAGAACGGGAATAAGTAAGAATAATTTTCTCATAGTATTGAAATTTTAGAGTTAATAAATAGCTATTTTTCAGAGGTTTGGTGATTCAAAACCGGTGCAAAGTTAGTACTTTCGCGCGTTATTCTTTATATAAGGAGACGTGTTAAAAAACATAAATTCCGAGAAAATACACCACAAGACCTCCAATAGCCACAATATGAGCCATTTATGCAGTAGATTAACAAAGAAAAAAGTTCTTTCGTAATCTTTCGAAACAAAAGACAGGCTGTTCAGTGTCAGGAACAGTCCACAAGCCGCCTACATCTGCATGGCTCTGAGCCTATTATGATGCACTTATTGCGCACTTATGGCACACTTATCGCGCACTAATCACGCACTAATTTTCGCATGTTACCCTTTAGTATTATATACTACGTATATAATACCGCCATGTTTGGTATCGGGCTTAGAAACAAAAGGCGGTACCAGCCCTCAGACAAACCTTTTTCGAAAGGTTGCGAAAGAGGAAACGAAAGTTGTATGATGTTTATTTACAGCAAGTTGTGTGCGGCAGTTTCGGAAATGTGCTATAGAGCATAAAAAATAGTTATTAAAGTAAGGATAAAAAGTTGTAATTTTGCGGCGATTTAGACAGAGTCGAAAGACAAAAGACAAAAGTCGAAAGAAAAAACACATCTAAAGATATGAACAACACAGGATTTACCTTCAATGAGATTCACCAGCAGCCGGCGATGTGGCGTAAAGAGCTCGCGGCGTTGTTGGATGCGCAAGACGAGATTCGTGCATTCATGCACCAGTACCTCACTCCCGAGACCGACATCGTGCTGACCGGTGCCGGCACTTCGGCTTTCATCGGCGATGCGATAGAGCCGGTGATGCGCGGCATGTGGCGTAACGTCCGCGCCGTGCCGACCACGGATCTAATTACTCACGCCGAGTATCTGTTAGACGCCGAGCGGCCGTTGCTGCTGATCAGTTTTGCACGTTCGGGCAACAGCCCGGAGAGCGTGGGGGCAGTGAAGCTCGCCAACAAGCTATGCAAGAACGTAGCGCATATCTATATCACCTGCAACAAGAACGGGAAACTGGCTAAAGATGTACAAGGGGACAATGTACAATGTACAAAGGAGAGCAACAAACTGCTACTTCTGCTGCCGGAGGAGACGGACGACAAGAGTCTGGCGATGACGAGCAGTTTCTCGACGATGCTGCTGACCTGTCTCATGCTGGGGCATATCGACACGCTGGAGCAGGATAAGGAGATGATTGAGAAAGCCGTGAAGAACGCCGAGGCGGTGATAGCCGGCTATGAGGAGCAGCTCAAGGAGATAGCGAGCCGTCCTTTCGAGCGGGGTGTGTTCCTCGGGTCCGGAGCGTTGAAAGGTATCGCGGAGGAGTGCCACCTGAAGCTGCAGGAGCTGACGGACGGCGCGGTAGTATGCAAGTACGACTCGTTCTTAGGTTTCCGCCACGGTCCGAAAGCCGTAGTAAACAGCAAGTCGATGGTGGTATATCTTATGACGGACGAGGAGAAAGTGATGCGGTATGAGCGTGACTTGGTGCGTCAGGTGGACGCCAACAACAAGCCGGTGGCGCAAGTGATCGTCATCTCCGGCAGAGACCCCGAGATGGAGGAAGTGAAGGCAGACTTGGTGGTCAAGATGCCGTACAGCAAAGCCGAGACGGATTTCTACGGTATCGTACCTTACGTGCTCGTAGGACAATTATTAGGATACTACGCGTCACTCGCGCACGGGCTGAATCCCGATGCACCGAGCGTGAGCGGAAACATACACCGCGTGGTGGAAGGAGTGACGATTTACGATTGACGTCGACCGTCAATCGTAAATGAATGTACGAAGGACAAATGTACGATGTACGAAGGAAATCCGCCAAACTTGGCGGATAAAACAAAGACAAACAAAAACAATACATATTATGGCAAAGACAGAAAATATCCTCCGCGTGATGGAGGAGAGGAAGAAAGCAACAGGAGTACCGATGACCTTGTTTGCGGCTTGCCCGAACTCGCTGTCGGTTATCAAGGCGTCGTTCCGTGCGGCGAAACGTAATAACTCACCTATCTATTTTGCTACCACCCTTAACCAGGTGGACTGCGACGGCGGTTACACCGGCATGACGCAGGCGGAGTTCACGAAGATCCTCGCCCGCGAGGCGGCAGCCGTTCATTACACGGGTCCGTACGTAGTAGCTATCGACCACGGCGGTCCGTGGCTCAAAGACAAGCAGAGCATCGAACGTTGGGACACCGAGCGCGCCATGCAGGGCGTGAAAGAGAGTTACGAGGCAGCCATCCTTGCCGGCTATGACCTGATACACGTGGACCCGACGGTAGATATTTTCCTGCCGAAAGGCGAAATCATAGACATCCACGTAGTGGTGAAACGCACGGTGGAGCTCATCAAGCACGCGGAGGATTTCCGCAAGGCGCACAACCTGCCGCCTATCTCGTATGAGGTAGGCACGGAAGAGGTACACGGCGGTCTGGCGGACGAGAAGACGTTCGACACCTTCCTGGAGGGACTGAAAGCCGGTCTGCACGAGGTGGGACTGGACGACATATGGCCGTGCTTCATCGTCGGCAAGGTAGGCACCGACCTGCACACCACGTTCTTCGACGCCGAGGTGGCCCGCAAGCTGACGGCCAAGGTGCGTCCGTACGGCAGTTATATCAAGGGTCACTATTCCGACGACGTGGACAACCCCGAGGACTACCCGAAGGCAGGCATGGGTGCCGCGAACGTAGGTCCGGAGTTCACGATGAACGAATACGAGGCATTGGCGGAACTCGAGGAAGAAGAGAAGAAACAGTTTGCGGAGGGCAAGGTAGCGCAGCTGAGCCATATGACCGAGGTGCTGTGGCAATGCGTATATGAGAGCAACCGCTGGAAGAAATGGCTGCACGGCGAGGAGGTAGGCAAAGACCTGAAGGAGTGCACGCCGGAGCGGCAGTTATGGCTCGTGATGACCGGCTGCCGGTATATATGGCAAAAGCCGGAGGCGCTGGTAGCCCGTCAGAAGCTGTACGACAACCTGCAGCACTTAGGTATCAACGCCGAAGAGGTGGTGCTGATGCGTATCGAGCGGAACATGGACAAATACTACCACGCTTTCAATATCGTGAACCTCAATGACTATTTGAAGTAGTCGAAAGCAAAAAGTCGAAAGCAATGAAGAACACACGGATATCCATATACGCGCTCGCGTTCCTGTTCCTATTCGGTGCGTGCGGGTGCGAGAAGCCGAAGGCGGTAGAGGAGCCTCAGCCCAACGACTCCACCCGAGTGGAGCCGACCGAGGAGGTAATGAGCAACCCGGACCTGTCGCTCGTCAGTTATGAGATACTGGCGAACGACAACCGCGTGTGGAGCGGGAAGCCGCAGATCACCATCCGTATCACGAACAGCAACCCGGGTGCCGTAAAATTAGGTCTGAAGGCAGTTATCACGACCGACAAGAAAGCGGCTGTGCTCACGATAGAGGACAACGTGGTGGTGGGTTCCAAGAGTCCGAAGGAGGCGGTACTGACGACCGCCGAAACGATGGAGCCCGGTATTTATCACGCCGCCTGTTCCGCTGAGGGCACCGCTCTGAGCGAGTTCAATTTTGCCATCGACCCGTTCCGGATCACCTCGGTGAATGACAAGCCGGGAGATTTCGACGCTTTCTGGCAGGCAGCGAAAGACCAGCTGGCTGGCATAGACATGCATGCGACGCTGACGGAGATCCCCGAGCGGAGCACTGCCCAATGCAAGGTCTATCTGGTGACGATGAACTCCATCCCGGACGGTACGGCAGGCGAGCCGGTGGTTATCCGCGGCTATTACTGCGAGCCGCAGGACGGCAAGAAACACCCGGTGATCCTGCATTTCTACGGCTATGACACCCAAGGCTATACGGGTGCTGTCGATTGCCCGTACGGCGGTACGAACGCCGAGCTGTATCTCTCCCACCGCGGCCAGTATCTCAACAACCGCCCTGCCGGCACGAACTTAGGCGTGGCGGAGGAGACGACCAATATCTACGGAGACTGGTTCCGCTATAATCTGGGCGAGAAGGAGAGTTATTACTACCGTGGTGCGTACATGGACGCCGTGCAAGCAGTGCGGTTCATGGCCACGCGCGAGAGCAGCGACATGACGAAGCTGTTTGCCGAGGGTTCGAGCCAAGGCGGCGCGCTGACCTACGCCTGCGCGGCACTGAGCGACTACCCCTTCACGGCTATCGCCGCCAACGTAGCGTTCATGGGCGATTTCGCGGACGCGAAAGACATCGAGAGTCTCGCCTATTGGGAGATCAGCGACCATTACTGGGTGGACGGTGTGGCTGTCGAACAAAGTTTGCAGTACCTGCCGTATTTCGACATCAAGCACCTGACACCGCGTATCTCGTGCCCCGTGCTGGCGTCAAGCGGTCTGGCGGACGACGTATGCCCGGCGAGACTGAACCTCGTGCCGTTCAACAACCTGGCTACCCCCGCCGACCAGAAGGAATACATCATCGAGCCGGAGATGGGACACAGTTTTCCCGCCGGATGGTATAACAAGATGAATGCGTTGTTTAGTAAATATATGTGATTGTAAATAAAATCAAATCACCGCTATAAACTATTTGGATATGAAAACATTTGATATAATAGCCTTAGGCGAGCTGAACGTGGATCTGATCCTCAACCAGATAGAGAGCGAGCCGGAGATAGGCAAGGAGAAGTTTGCCAAACAGATGACGCTGACTTTGGGCAGTTCGACGGCTATCTTTGCCGCCAACGCCGCAGCGTTGGGAGCCAAAGTGGCGTTCTGCGGCATGATCGGCAATGACGCTTTCGGCGACCTGGTAGAGAGCAGTCTGAAAGCGAAAGGCGTGGACACGCGTTACCTCATCCGCCATGACAAGTACGCCACCGGCGCGACTATCTGCATGAGTTACGACGAGGACCGCGCGAACCTGACCTACCAGGGCGCGATGGACTATATGTCATTAGAGGACATCCATCCGGAGGTGTTCCAAGAGGCGAAGCATATCCATATATCGTCTATCTTCATGCAAAGCGGCGTGAAGCGCGACTTGATGAAGATTTTAGAGCTTTGCAAAGCCAACGGCGTGACGACCTCACTTGACACGCAGTGGGACCCCGTGGAGCAATGGGACCTGGATTACAAACAGGTACTGCCGCTGCTGACGGTGTTCATGCCCAACGAGACGGAGCTGAAATACCTGACGGGCAGTCAGACCCTGGAAGAGGCCATAGAGAAGATACGTCCGTACGCCAACGCCGCCGTCATCAAATGCGGCAGCAAGGGCTCCCTGCTCCTCCGCAAAGGGCAGCCCGACCGGATGCAGGAGGCGCTGCTGAACAAGCACGTAGTCGATTGCATCGGTGCGGGTGACAGCTT
This sequence comes from uncultured Bacteroidales bacterium, assembly GCA_902774995.1. GTDB lineage: Bacteria > Bacteroidota > Bacteroidia > Bacteroidales > Paludibacteraceae > Colicola. The sequence continues at coordinate 13,297 of CACYKR010000004.1, forward strand.
CAACAGCGGTTTCATCACCCGTCTGGCGGCAGGCGACCCGTTGGACCGGTGCCAGCAGTACGGCAACATGACCGGCGCGGTGAACACCACCGCTGCGGGAGGCACCACGGCGTTCACGAACCGTGAGGACGTAGAGCGCATCGGACGCGAGCGCTTCGGATGGCAATAACAATAACCTTAAACACATAATCCTTATGAAACGATTCTTACTCCTTTGGACGGTCTGCACGGCGGTGCTGTGCGCGTCAGCAAGCAACCGTTATGTCTCCCCTACGGGCAGCGACGGCGACGGCAAGTCGTGGACGAACGCCGTACACACGATAGCCCAGGCTATCTGGAACGTAGGCGCAGGCGACACGATGTTCATCGCCGAAGGCGTGTATAACGAGGCTATCTCGGCGCAGAGCGGTGCTACCTATTTAGGCGGTTACAATGCCGAGACGGGGCTTCGCGACCCGGAGCTGTACGAGAGTATCATTGACGGAACAGACATGACTTCATATCTGCTCGTTAAATATGATAATGATCCGGCATCACTGATTACGATTGATGGCTTAGTGTTTCAAAATGCGCGCTGTGGACAATGGGATGGTAACGCCGTATTTATGCGCGGTAATATGATTCTTAACCATTGTGTTTTCCGTAATTGTGAAGGTATAGGCAATTCGAGCACGGGTGCGGTATGGATTCAAACCGAAGGTACAAATGTCGGTATTGTCCGTAATTGTTTGTTTGAGAACTGCGTATGTCTCAAAGATGACGGTGTTGGTGCCGTAAAGGTTCATAACGGAGGAATCATCGAGAATTGTATTATTCGTAATTGCAATGCCGGTATAGCCGGTGTTAAACTCAGTACTTCAGACGCGATTATGAGAAACTGCGTTCTTTATAACAACCATTCTACCTATAATGGCTGTATTTACGGTGCAGGAAGTTTCTATAATAACACTGTATGTAATAATACGGGTACGCGTTATGCAGGTGCTCGTGTGACGGGTCGTGTGACGAACACCGTCTTCTGGGGCAATGTACGCACGGGAAGCGGTACGGAATATGTCAATTATGTGGACGCTTCCTCCGGCGCAACGAATAATATCGCCGATGAAGGCCAAGGCGTTCCCGTAGGGCTGGCTACAGACAACAGCGACACGGACGGACCTAACTTCGTCAACCCGACGAATTTCGCAGGTCTGCCGAAGAACGACCTGGAGCGTGAGGCGATGCAGAAAGCCGACTTCTCGCTGACCGCGTTCTCCGCCAAGCTCATTGACCAAGGCGACAACGCCTCCGCACCGGTGAAAGACATCCGCGGCGTGGCTCGTCCGAAAGGAGCAGCTGCGGACATAGGCGCATACGAGTATGACCCGAACGCAGTGAACATCCCCGTCACGGGCGTGAACATCATCCAGGATACCATCCGCGTCATCGTAGGCGAGTCGGGTTCGCTCATTGCACAGGTAGAACCCGTGAACGCCACCAACAACCGCGTGGAATGGCGTATCGACGACGCCACCGTGGCTACCATCAAGAACGGCAAGGTAACGGGACTCAAGGTGGACACCACCATCGCCCGCGTGAAGACCCTCGACGGCGGTTTTGAGGACTACGCCGTAGTCATCGTCAAACCCGTTCCGCCCAAGTTCTACCCGCAGGAGGTGCTGGACGCAGATGCCAACTACCGCATCGAGGACTACACCATCCCGAGTTTCATTCCTTTCCTCGTAGCCAAAGAGGAGGCGCGTATCGACAGTCTGGAGACCAAGGACAATCCCGACATCGCCTTGATAGAGGGCAAGTTAGCGGTGATGCGTACGCGTATTACGGAGCTGCAACCCAAGGAGAACCCCTATAACCAGATAGCCACCATCAACGGCGACCCGGCTACCCATATGGGCTTCTGCTGGTTCACCAACGGCGGCATCAAAGAGGGCGAGGTGCAACTGGTAGCCAAAGCCAATGCCACCGAGGCGGACTTCAACGGCGCGGACGTCATCTCCGTTCCCGCACAGACCTCCGACGCTACCCTCCACTACACGCCTATCCAGGCTTCCGAGAGTCCCAAATACGACATCTGTACGGCTGCCGGTCTGCCGCGCAACACAAAGTTTGACTACGTCAGCCATAAGGCACAGGCCACCACGCTCCAACCGGGTACCACTTATAGCTGGCGCGTAGGCTTCAACGGCCACTGGAGCGAGATTGCACAGTTCGTCACCAAGGACGAGAAGCAGGGCAATTTCTCCTTCGTATATATGTCCGACAGCCATATCCAGGACGCCGAATATATCAACGAGGCACAGAAATGCGCCCAGGCGGTAGCCAAGAACGAGAGTGACGTGAAGTTCTGCGTCTTCCCCGGCGACTTTGTCGATACCGGCGGCGCCACCAACTCCGAGTGGCAGTGGGAGCAGTGGTTCGAAGGCTCTATGCGGGCTATGCTCAACAAGATGGCAGTAGTGCCTACCGACGGCAACCACGACGACAGCCCGTCGCTCAACTACGACTACCATTTCAACACCGACTGGGGTTTTGCCAATGCCGCCCAGACCAAGCCGCAGTTCAAAGGCATCACCTACAGCTTCGTCTATGGCGATGTGCTCTTCCTCGTCTATTCGATGCAGGACTGGTGGCGTGCTCCCGGCACCAGCGAGTCAGGCATGACCTCGCCGTATTTCACCCATGACCTGCGGAACTGGTTCCAGGAACAGATAGCCAAATACCCGGATACCAAATACCGCGTGACGCTGTGCCACAAGAACGTTTTCTCCGGTGCCGGACACCACACCGACGACGAGTCGTCACTCATCCGCGCGATGATGCTGCCTATCTTCAAGGAGTGCGGCATCGACTTGGCTATCCAGGGACATGACCACTGCTATGAGATCATCGGTCCGGTCAACCCCGACACCCGCGAACTGATTACATCCGCCGTCTCCGGCGTGAATACCGTGGCGGTGAACACCAACACGAACATGACCGGCAAGGAAGGCGGTACGTTTACCACCGACGACGGTACGCTCTATTTCATCGGCGCTACCTGCGGACGCAAGCGTTACTATCCTTATTCCCGCGAGAAGATGGAGGCAGAGTACACCACCGACCCGGCTATCCTCTTTGACTACAAGCACCACAACGTCAAGAACCTCTTCGACCTGTTCTCGTCGAAGTTCGGTCAGCCGGGCAGCCCGAGTTACAGCCGCTTCAACGTCACCGGCGATTATATCGAGATTGTCACCTACAAGACCGACGACAACGGCAACAAAGAGGTGTTCAACACCATCCGCGTGAAGAACAGCCGCCCTGCGCATACCGGCAGCGGCATCCCACAGACCCGGGACAACGACCTGAACGCGTGCAGCAAATACCTCCGCGACGGCAAGCTGTTCGTGGTAAAAAACGGAGTGACCTATAACGTTATCGGGCAGCGTATTGCCCGGTAACGTGCCCTCGGGCAAACCCACAAACATATATAAACCATTAAAATCTAATCATTATGAGAAAAATCTTCTCTTTCTTCGCTGCGATGCTGGTAGCAGTAGTAGCGAATGCAGCGGTAGTAAACATCACCCCGGATGGGACTACTGATTTGCGCCATGCCGTACGTGACAAAGCGGCGGCAGGTGATACCGTCGTTTTGGCAGACGGTGTTTATACCCAAGGCGGAGACTACACGTATTTTGACAAGAACATCGTAGTTATGGCTGCTGAGGGGGCTAACCCTGTGGTTAAGTTCACTGTTCCCGCGCAGATTAAGGGCGGCGCAAGAGCTGAGTTTGTCGGTATTAAGTTCGACATGGAAAATCTGCATGGCGAGACTTGGTACGAACATCTGATTTACGCTACCGATGCGACAGCAGGCAATGTGCTGGTTTTCGACGGCTGCGAGTTCTACAATGACACATTGAACAACAGCGTCATCTATTGCAACAGCTCAAATTTACTGGACTCTATCATCGTCAGGGATTGCAAGTTCCATGATATTATGAAGAGCTGCATCTTTGTAGAGAGTACAAGTTTCAAAGGGCTGCATATATCCAATTCCACGTTCTACAATATATCTACGAATACCGAAAGTTATTGGGCTGGTGTTGTGGACATCCGGGCTACTGGATGTGAGCTCCGTGTAGATCATTGTACGTTCTATAATGTCATCCCGATGAACACGGATTACTCCGCAGTCTCCAAAGCCACGATTACAAACGGTATTGTCTCCAACTGTATCTTCATGCTGCCTACAGCGCAGGACGGCATTCGCGCTATGCGTGGCGTGACAGCGAATAACTGTATCACCTACAATTACCTGAAAGACAGCGGCACAGGTATCCATAGCTCGGTTACCAAGAACAACTGCACTCAAGTTGACCCGCTCTTCAAGGATGCTGCTAACGGAGACTTCACCCTTCTGGAGAACTCTCCGGCTCTGACGATGAATAATGGTGAGCCTATCGGCGACCTGCGCTGGGTAGCGAAAGACGAACCGCAACCTACTCACACTTACACCGTTGCAGGACCAAGCAATGTGTTTGGTTCCAACTGGAAAGCGGACGATACGAACAACGACATGGTCTTGCAGGAGGACAATACCTATAAGTGGGAGAAGACCGGGCTTGAACTGCTGGCGGGAAATATTGAGTTTAAGGTTTGTGTGGACCACAGTTGGGATGTTGCCTATCCTGCTTCCAACTATAAGTTGACTATCGAGGAGACAGGAGTCTATACCATCACGATTTACTACAACCCCAACGATAATAATTACGTCGGTGCAGTAGCTACCAAGACCGGTTCGGTGGATTTAGACCCGACCGTTGCCATGAAAGGCGGATGGGATGGATGGGCGAATGAAGTGGCATTCACGCTGTCAGATGACAAGTTGACCGCTACTGGCACTGTGGCTCTGGAATCGGGGGACTATGAGTTCAAGATGATTCTTAATGGAAGTGATTGGCGCGGTAATGGTTATTCATACCACCGAGGTTATACTGACGCAGAAAACATCAACACTAACGGGAACAATATGGTGCTGGTAGCGGATGTCGCAGGTCAGTATGTGTTTACCTGGACTTTTGCTACCAATGCAATCAGCATCGCTTTCCCGTCTGTTGCTACTGCTTTGGACAATATACAGAATACCGAGAAAACTGTAAAAGTGATTGAACACGGACAGGTTCTGATTCGCAAGAATGGCAGAATGTACAACGTATTGGGACAAACCGTCCGCTAAGACTGATACTCAGCCTGTGTGCTGAGAGTTAAACGAAAAAAGAACAGCCCGCACCTTTCTACGATGCGGGCTGTTTATTTTCAAGCAATCCGTACCTCCACCCCAAGTGCCTTCAGTTTGGACGCCATGCCGGTCGGGATGGCGGAGTCGGTAATGATACAATCAAGGTCTTGGGCATTGGCTATGAACGAATAGCTGCGTTTGTTGAACTTCGACGAGTCAAAGACGGCAATTACTTTGTCCGCCTGCTGAATCATGAGTTGGTTGAGCAAAGCCTCCTCCAACGAAGGCGTGGATACACCGTTCTCGATAGAGAAGGAGTCCACTCCTAAAAAGAGCTTGTATTTACTGAAATTCCGCAGCACGTTCAGTGCCAGCGGTCCTACCGTCGAATGGCTGTTGGAGCGCACATGACCCCCGAGCAAAATTACTGTGAAACGCTTGTAGTTCAACAACTCCTCCGCAATGTTCATGGCATTGGTCAGGATATACAGATTCTGGAACTTATGCAGGTTCTTGGCTATCTCCAAGGTCGTGGTGCCCGAATCCAGCATGATATGGTCACCCTCCTTGATCAGTTTCACCGCCTCGGCACCTATCCGCTCTTTTTCGCGGAAGTTGAACATCTGTTTCTTGGAAATAGCCACCTCTTCGTTCTGGTTCTCTATCGGACGCCGGATGGCACCTCCGCGGGTACGAAGAAGGAGATGCCGGTTCTGCAAGATGGTCAGGTCCTTACGGATAGTCACTTCCGAAATACCGGTTTGACGGCTCAACTCGGTGACCATCACTTCTTCATTGGTCTCCAAGAGCCTCAAAATCATGGCTCTGCGTTCTTTAGCGGATGAGGGATTCATGGTATTCTTTTGCTTAATTCGCTGCAAAGTTACAACAAATTTTCGAAACATGCAAATAAAAAGTTTCGTTACCTCTTTTTCGAAACCTTGCGAAAGAACATAATAATAGCCTGCCGAAAATACAAATGACTGTTTTATAACGTTTTGCAATGGACGAAATGAAGGATGTGCTTTTTAGCATAATAAAATATACTATATATTAAAATAAATGTAGTAAATTTGCACCCGAATTAAAACAATGATACAATGAAACACACCTTTCCCTTTTATCTGACCGTATTGCTGGCATTCGTGGCTTGCGCTCCGAAAGAAACAGCCCAATCGCCGGCAGACAAGATTCTGCTGAAGGATTTCGCACCCGTGGTAATCAATAACATTCCGGTGACCCAGGTGGAGCGTGCCAAATATGACATCATCGACATGCACGCCCATGACTATGCCGCCTCGGAGGAGGAGATAGCCCAATGGTGCCAGACGATGGACGAGGTAGGCGTGCTCAACACCGCTGTCATGCACTGCTCGTGGATAGGCCGCCCGTACGAGGAGTACGTAGCCGCCTATGCGCCGTACAAAGACCATTTCCGCTTCTGGTGCTGCTTCGATTACACCGATATAGACACCCCTGAAGGTATCGCCAAAGCCTGCGAGACTCTGGAGCGCTACCATGAGATGGGAGCGGTAGGCGTAGGCGAGTTAGGCGACAAAGGCGAAGGGGACACCTACGCACGGCCGGCAGACGGCAAGGACATCCATATCGACGACCCGCGCCTGAAACCCCTCATTGCCAAATGCGCGGAACTGAAGATGCCGATCAGCATCCATATCGCCGAACCGTACTGGATGTATCTGCCTATGGATGAGACGAATGACGGACTCGTCAACGCCGTTACATGGCATGTGGACACCGCTAACTGTTACGGATACGACAAACTCATGGAGACTTTTGAGAACGCCGTGCGCGAGAACCCCGGGACCATCTTCATCGCCTGCCATTATCTCAACATGACGCATGACCTGCCGAGGCTGGGAGCGCTTCTGGACAAATACCCCAACCTCTATTTTGACATCTCGGCGCGCGTAGCCGAATCGGCACACACACCGCGTGCCACACGGGCGTTCCTTATCCAATACCAGGACCGCGTCCTCTTCGGTACCGACAACGGCATGGATACGGAGATGTACCAAAACATCTTCCGCGTGCTGGAGACCGACGACGAACACTTCTACGTCCCCGAATACGGCTACCACTGGGCGCTCTCGGGCTTCCACCTGCCGGACGGGGTATTGCAAAAACTCTACCATGACAATGCAGAGCGGATTTTGACGGAGTATAAATAAGAAGAAACCGACACCCCCCGACCCCCTCTCAGAGGGGGAGAGATTATTATGAAACGTAATTTATTATATATTCTTGCGGCAGTGGCGATGGTTGCCTGCGCACCGAAAGCGGACACGGAGCGTCTTATCTGCGCGGAAGCGGAGATGCGTGCTTTCCCGTATAACGAGAATGGTCTGAAAGTAAGCAAATACCAGACCGTGACGCCGGTGGAGGGAGTCGAAGGGATGGAGCTCATCGAGACGTATTTCGTGAACCACGGCAAGCCGGTAACCGTCAAGGCCTATGAACTCTGCCGCACGGAGGTGGAGGCCAAAGACACGGTTGTCTGGTCGCTACAGCCCTCCAGCACGAATGCACGTCTGGACTGGGTGCTGCCCGTGACAGAAGGTTTTGCGAAACAGAACTATCTGGGCATGAACAACTCCGACTACGGCGGCGGTATCCCGATGGTCGATCTGTGGCAGAAAGACGGCGGCGTGGCGATTGGTCTGTTGGAACCGGTGCTGCGCATGATCTCCATGCCCGTGGAGTGGAAACGGTACGACAGCCAAGTGACGATGGCGCTCAGGTACGACCTGCCCGAGCCTCGCGAACTGGCTACGGGAGACACGCTCTTCTGCTATCGCGCTTTCCGATATACCCACACGGGCGATTATTTCAATGCCCTGCGCGCTTTCTCAGACTATATGCAGGCCAACGTAGGCATCGCGATGAAGCCCTCGGAGCCGGAGGCGTTTGAGCCGGTCTGGTGCGCATGGGGATATGGACGGCCGTTTAAGATGAATATGGTATTAGGCACCCTGGACAAGGTGGCGGAACTCGGGTTTACATGGGTGGACATCGACGACGGCTACCAGATAGCCGAGGGCGACTGGAACACCAACGAGTATTTCCCGGGTGGAGATGCAGACATGCGGCATATAACGGATGAGGTGCACAAACGCGGCATGAAAGCCAAGTTATGGTGGGCACCCCTGGCTGCTGACCCGGACACGAAGCTCGTGAAGGAACATCCGGAGATGTTGCTCAAAACAGCAGAATGGGCGCACGAATATATCACGTGGTGGGACAGTTGGTATCTCTCCCCCGTCAATCCTGCGGTGGATGCCTATACGGCAGAGTTGCTGAAGATGTTCCTCGGGCGGTGGAATTTCGACGGACTGAAGATTGACGGCCAGCATCTGAACTGCTGTATGCCGGATTACAACGAAGCTTCCGGTCTGGAGAGCGCCTATGACGCGCCGGAGCAGATGCCGGGGTATTTCGGCAAGATATATGACCAAGCCCGTGCGATGAAGCCGGATGCCGTCATTCAGGTTTGTCCGTGCGGTTGTGCGGTGAACTATTTCCTCATTCCTCAAATCAACCAGGCGGTAGCATCCGACCCGACGAGCTCCCGGCAGGTACGTATGAAACGCAAAGCCTATGCCGCCATGGCTCCCGGTCTGGCGTATTACGGAGACCATATCGAGTTGACCGACGGAGGCGATGACTATGCTTCGCAGATAGGTACCGGTTCGGTGATCGGCACGAAGTTCACCTGGCCGAAAGACAATCCCGACTGGAACGAAGGACCGTTCCTGCTGACGGAGGAGAAAGAGGCGTTGCTCCGCAAATGGATGAAGATTTATAAGGAGCACAACCTCGCCCGCGGAGAGTATCTGAACCTCTACACCTGGGGGTACGACTACCCCGAGGCACACGTCATCCGGCAGAACGACGCGCTCTATTACGCTTTCTATGCCGACGAGCCTTTTGACGGAGAGATAGAGCTCCGCGGACTGGATAAAGAGGCAACCTACACGGCGGAGGAATATACGGCGGACGTACCGCGGGAGTTTGTGGTGAAAGGTAACGCACCTGTGATACAAGTCTCCTTTGAGAAGAATTACCTTGTTAAACTAACGAAAAACAATTAATACCCATGAAAAAGTTTCTATTTATCTTTTTCTGCCTGATGCTGAGTGCGAGCGCGTTCGCCGACGTCCGGGTAAAGGGCAGTGTGATGGATGCGGACAACGCCGAACCCATGATCGGTGTCAGCATCCTTGTCAAAGGTACCACCACCGGTACCGTCACAGATTTTGACGGCAATTTCGAACTATCCGTACCCGAGAAAGCGACCTTACAGCTCTCCTATATGGGCTATAAAACGATAGAGGTACGTGCCGTGGATGGTATGAAAATAATCATGGAGACCGATGCGCAGCAACTCGAAGAAGTGGTCTCGCTCGGTTATTCGGCGGTGAAGAAAGCCGAACTGTCTTCCGCCGTCGTGACCGTAGATGCCGAGAAACTGACGGATGTCACCACCGCCGATGTGGGTAACATGCTCCAGGGTAAGATCGCCGGTGTGCAGGTCTCCAATGCCGGCGGACAGCCGGGTGACGCGGCGCAGATACGTATCCGCGGTACCGGTTCCATCACCGCCTCCTCCGCGCCCGTCTATGTGGTCGATGGCGTCATGGGCGGTTCGTTCAACCCCAATGACGTAGAGACTATCTCCGTCCTCAAAGATGCCGGTTCGACCGGTATCTACGGAGCCGCAGCTGCCGGTGGTGTCATCGTCGTGACTACCAAATCCGGCAAGAAAGGCTCCAAGGTCTCCGTGGACCTCAAAGGTACGGTCGGCGGCAAACAGGCACTCTTCGGCAATTTCCGGATGATGGACTCCGAGGAACTCTATAACTACCATAAGACGCTTTTCAAACCGTCCACTTTTGCTGCTATCCGACCGACGTCTCTGTTACAACAGGACTGGAACTGGCAGAACGAGTTCTTCCGTACCGGTCTTATCCAGAACTACAACGTAGCCGTCAAGGGCGGTTCGGAACACGTAGGCTACTACGCCTCGCTGGACTATTTCGGCGAGCAGGGTACGCTCATCGGCACCGGCATGCAGAAAGTGTCCGGACATGCTTCCATCAAAGCCGACATAGCCAAATGGCTGGACATGAACGTCAAGGTCGATTTCTCCAAGTCCTCCGTCAGCTATGCTCCCTCATGGATGATGATGGATGACGCGTTCTACAAGATGCCGTGGGATTGTCCGTACGTACTGGACGAACAGGGCAACCCCACTTCCGAGTATATCTATATGGATCAAAGCCGGACACGGTCTGACAATGGAGGAGACTGGTACAGCCTCTCCTATTGGAACTCCCTCCACTCGGCGCAGTATAACTACGCCAAGTCCAACAGCTTTGACTTCTCGGGCGTGCTGCAACTCAATGTCCATTTCACCGACTGGCTCCATTTCACCACCACCAACACCTTCAATACCGGCTACTCCAAAGGTACCGAGTCCACCGACCGCCGTACCTATCATGACACCTACAAGACCGGCCATCTGAGCGAAGGAACAGGACTGAACTGGTCGTTCGGTACCTCCAACATCCTCAAGGGCGGCAACCAATGGGGAGCGCACAGCTTCAACGCCATGGCGGGCTTTGAGTACGGCGTTTGGAAAGCCGAGTACAACACCGCTGCCGGCACCGGCTTACCCTCCGGCATTGATGCGCTCAACGCTTCCGTGCCTTACGCCGTTGCCGGGTATAACATCCCGGGCGCGTCTTGGTCGGCATTCTTGCAGGCAAGCTATGACTACGGCAAACGCTATTTCGTTACTGCTACCTACCGCGCCGAGGCCAGCTCTATCTTCGCCCCGAAGCACCGCGTGGGACATTTCCCATCGGTAGCCGCCAGCTGGCTCATCTCCAACGAGCAGTTTATGAAAGACCAGAAGGTAGTCTCCTTCTTCAAACTCCGCGCCTCCTATGGTATCACGGGTAACAATAACATCCCGGCGTACCAATATCTGGCTACATTCAAATTGTCGAACCTCTACCAGAACAGTGTCTCGGCTACCTCCAGCCGCCTCGCCAGTCCTGACTTGCGCTGGGAGACAGCGTATATGGCGTCCGTGGGTATCGACCTGACGTTCATCAAACGCATAGACATGTCTATCGACCTCTACCAGACCGATAACACCGACTTGCTTCTGGACGTGCCTGTAGCGCCCTCTACGGGATTCTTCAAGGTCACCCAGAACGCCGGATCGGTGCGCAACAGAGGTATTGAGTACCGCCTTGACGCGAACATCATCGACATGCGCAAATGGCGGTGGGATATAGGTTTCAATATCGGTTTCAACCAGAACCGCGTCACCAAGACACCCGACCATCTGCCGTTCCTCCAGACCTCGGTGGATGTAAGCCAGCAGGTCCAGGAAGGACAGGACATCTATTCCTGGTACATGAAAGAATGGGCGGGAGTCGATCCTGCCAACGGTGACCCGCTATGGTACGTGGTGGACAAGGACGGCAACTATGTCCTCGATGCCGCCGGTAACAAACAGACCACCAATGACTATAACGCCACCCACGCACGCGTAGTAGGTTCCGCCAGCCCGGTTTTCTCCGGCGGCGTGAACACCCAGCTCAGCTGGAACGGCATCTTCATCCATGTCAACACCAACTTTACTTACGGCAATAAGATATACAACAAAGTCCGTGAGATTACCGATGCGGACGGAGCCTATACGGATGCCAACCAGATGTCCCTTCTCCACTCTACACAAGGATGGACCCGCTGGCAGAAACCCGGAGATATAGCCACTCACCCGAAGGCAGTGAGTGCCAATGACTCGCACTCCAATGCCGTTTCTTCCCGCTACTTGGAGGATGGTTCGTTCTTCCGTCTGAGGAACATCACCGTCGGCTATGACTTCCCCGCTTCCCTTATCAAGAAGGCGCATATGACCAAATGCCGCATCTATTTCACGGCGGACAACTTGGCTACGGCTACGAAGTTCTCCGGCATGGACCCGGAAATCAACCTCGTGACCGGAGCCAACACACTCGCCGGACTTTATAACTCGAACTATCCCGTAGGTCGTACCTTCCAAGGAGGTATAGAGATATCGTTCTAATGGAAAGTTGAAAATTGACAGTTGAAAGGAGTTATTATGAAAACGACTTTTGAAAATAGATTCTTTCGTACCTTGGTACTTGGTACTTTGTCCCTTTGTACTTTTTCCTGCAATCTGGATTACTATCCCTCCGACGAGCAGAGCAGCGAGGCGATTATGAAAGACGCCTCCTCCACCATCATGGATGGTTGCTACGCGCTGATGAAAGACGAGATAGAATATCTGGGTTGGCCCAGTGGCAACACCTATTGCCGCCACTATTTCCAGATGGCGGAGTTCCCGTCGGATAATATCTGTCTGTCGGGTAAGAGTACCGACCCGCTCTTTCAGGCTACTACCTACACCATGACCGATAACCTCCAGAACGTAGGCACGCTCTGGATGGTGGGGTATAAGATTATTTACATGACCAACACCCTCATCGAATCGCTGGATCCGGACAATGCGGCAGACAAACAGATTTTGGGAGAAGCCTATTTCATGCGGGCGCTCATGCATCTGAATTTAGTGACGCTCTATGCCAAACCGTATTCCTTCGGCACAAGCAATCCGGGTATCCCGTTGGATACCGTAGTTATCGTGAAGGACATCAAACGTAACTCGGTAGGCGAAGTATATGACCAGATTGTAGCAGACTTGAGGACTGCTGCCAAACTCCTTGGGAAATCCCGTGGCAATGCCGGATACCCCTCCCGCGATGCCGCTTTGGGACTGTTGTCACGCGTATATCTGTATATGGAGAACTACAGCGAGTGTATTGCTACTGTGAATACCATGTTAGGCAGCGCCGCACCCGAATCCAAATTGGACGACAATATAGCTACCTACTTTGCCAATGCCAAGACGTCCAAAGAGACACTCTTCTGCATTGCCCATATGCCTACCGAAGACAGAGCGCAATCATCCATCGGCTCCATGTATAACGGAGATGGCGGAGGATGGGGAGAGATATACCCCTCCGCTCCGCTCCTCAACCTCTATGAGCGGTACCCGATGGACCGCCGCTATACAGAGTTTATCAAACCGCAATATAAAAAGAACGCGGCACCGAGTGCTACTTTGGGCGTCTTTATTCCGAACGGGACTGCCGGATCAGACGAAAGACGGGATATCGTTTCACCCTGCCCGGCAACCACATACAATGCCGTCACCGGCAACTACTCGTGCAACATCGGAGGAACGGACTATACCATAGAGAACCGGCTTGTCAACGGTGAATACACCGAATATCATCTCAACTACAAGAATGAGGATTTGACGGTGCGCATCCTGCCTAACAATATGGACGCGCGTAATACCTATCCTAAGTATTTTGTGACCAAGTTCGGATACCAAGACGGTAGTGCCACTCTCTCGTCCCCTGTTGTTCTTCGCTGGGCGGAGGTTCTGCTAAACGCAGCTGAGGCATATGCCCGCACCGGCAATGACACCAAGGCACTGGATATCGTCAACGCTATCCGTACCCGTGCCGGCATTCCGGCCGAGGGACTCTTCTCTGCGGCAAACATGCACGGCTACGCCAATACCACAGACATTGTCATGGACGAGAGACGCCTCGAACTCGCCTTTGAAGGACACCGGATGTTCGACGTCTATCGTAACAAACAAGACATGGACCGCCGCTATCCCGGCTTGCAGCCGTGGAAGGTAGTCCGTTACACGGATCCGTATATACAATACCCTATTCCGAATGCGGAATGGACGGTTAGCCATATCGAGCAAAACCCGGGGTATTGATAATTGGGAATATAGTATTAACCATTTAAATTTTAATGATTATGAAAACTAATTGGAAAATTGCACTGATGTGCCTGGCTACCATTGCCATGGTAGCATGCAAAAAAGACAAAAACCCGGCTACTGATCCTGCTGGTGGCGTTGATCCGTCTTATGTGGAAAAAATCAACGTCAAGGACGGCAGTGTAGCGGACTGGGAGGAATTGGATCAAACCAAAGTGGCAGTGACGAACATATCGCCCTCCCCGCTCTGGCCTGCTCTCAAGCAGTTGAAAGTATATGCGGATGAGGTGTATATCAACTACATGCTGGTGTTTGACCCTGTATTGTACGAAAGCCACACTCCAAGCGATGCCATGCACATTTACATGGATGTGGATCACAGCAATGCTACCGGCGGATTCTTTGATTCTTTCTCCGATGCAGGTGCAGACCTGATGTTTGAGGGTCCTCTCTTTGACGATTATGAGATGCCTATTCCTTATGTACCGACGGCTCACAAATGGATTGGTCCGACAGGCGGCACACCGGAGTCCAGAGTCGGTGATTGGAAAGAGGTATGGGAACCGGCAGGCACCGTGTCCGGCTCGGCAAGTCAGTTTGTAGGCGAGAATATCATTGAGGGACGTCTGCTGATTGACCTTATCCCTGCTACATTCGCTGAGGACGGATTTGGTATCGGCTTTGACCTCCAGCAGAACTGGAACAATATCGGACTGCTGCCCCAGTTAAACACACCGAACGGTACGAATGTCGGCCGTACAACGATGCTATTCGTGACATTTGACAAATAACAGCGTTTTATTTAATTTGCGCTTTGTATGAAAAAGCAATTTCTTTTCATGGCGCTGCCCTTGCTCCTGATAGCGTGCAAAGGCAATGAGCCTACCCCTGTGGAGCCCGCTCCGGACGATACCACCGTTGTTGTGCCCGATCCCGAAGGGACACTCTATTTCACAGAAACGGACGAGCAGATAGCCAACCCTGAACGCGGATTCTATGTTCAGAAGTATTATGAATCCAATAATCTCGACGAGGTCTTGGATGCAGATGCTGCTATCAACATACGGGAAAGATCCCACATCACGCTCTACCTGCACTCCTATTATCTGACAGATTACATAGAGAGTGATATAGCTCCTGAGTTCCTTGAGCGGCTGGAAAAGAACATGAATGCGCTACGCGCAGGAGGTGCCAAAGTTGTACTTCGTTTTTCATACAAACATGATGAGAGCATCTATGCCAAACCTTGGGATGCAACCCCCGAATGGGCTATGAAACATATTGACCAACTTTCTCCGTACCTGATGAAGCACGCGGATGTGATTTATTGCATTCAGGCCGGCTTCATCGGGGTATGGGGAGAGTGGTTCTACACCACCAGCTATCCACAGGATCCCGCTAAAGATTCCGGGTATGAAACACGCTGGCCGGTAGCAGAACACCTGATGGCTAAAACACCCTCAGACCGACAAATATGTTTCCGCCAGCCGCAATTCAAAATACGATACCTCAGGACACACGGCATGGATGTAAATCCGCTTACCGCCGCGGAAGCATACCAACCGACTATCAAAGCCCGTTGGGCTGGACATAACGACGGCTTCGTTTCTTCAAGCAGTGATGTCGGCACTTATCATAATGATGAGGAACGCACATTCTGGGCGGAAGATACGAAATATACCCTGATGGGAGGTGAGAGTTGCAAGAAAACCAAATACTCCACCGGAGAAAATGCCATCAAAGAAATGGAGACTTACCATTGGTCCTATATCTGCAACTCCTACCATCCGGACGTGTTGGGAGAATGGATAAACTCCGGCCATTATGAGGTAATCAAACGCCGCCTCGGCTACCGTTTCGTGCTGGACAAAGCGACCCTCACACAGGCCCCCAAAGGCGGCGAAGCTTTCCAAGCGGAGATCACGCTTCATAACGCAGGATTTGCCGCACCGGCGAACAAACGCGACGTGGAACTCGTCTTTGTCTCTGCCACCAACCCCGGGGAGAAATATATCTTCCCCCAGACGGCTGACCCGCGGTTCTGGATGGCGGGCGAGAAACGTATCGTGACCCTCTCCTGCACCCTCAACGAGGCGATGCACGGTGCCTACAAACTGTATCTCAACCTGCCCGACCCCTACCCCTCACTGCATGACGACCCGCGCTACTCGATACGCCTCGCCAACGAGAACGTGTGGGAACCCGAGACCGGTTATAATCTACTTGCCACTATAAATATTAACTGATATGAAAGATAAATTGTGGTTGCTTTTCATCCTCATCACTGTCGTCACATGGGGTGTATGGGGTGCTTTCTCCGGGTATCAGATTCAGAACGGCATCCCGGATACCGTAGTCTATATCCTCTGGGCGCTGTCGATGATTCCGTGCGCCCTCGTGGCATTGGCTATCAACAAGGGTAAGTTCCTCTGCGACGCACGTTCCGCGTTGCTCGGCTGCACCGTAGGACTGCTGGGCGCAGGAGGACAACTCGTGCTCTTCAAGGCGCTCACCCTCGGACCCAGTTATATCATCTATCCGTTTATCTCCATGTCGCCGGTAATCGTCATCACCCTCGCCGCCGTCTTCCTTAAGGAGAAAGCTACACGCTGGCAGATAGCCGGTATCGTCGTGGCGCTCATCGCTATCCTGCTCCTCTCTCTGGAGACCGGACAGGAAGGCAGCCCCGTCTCCGGATGGCTGTGGATAGTCCTCGCCGTACTCGTGCTCTTTGCATGGGGTATTCAGGGTTTCTTCATGAAGTTTGCCAACAACTCCATGGACGCGGAGTCAATCTTCATCTGGATGGCACTCTCCGGACTGGCACTCATCCCCGTAGCGTGGTATATGAACGGTGACGCGGCGGCTTTCTTCGCCGCCCAGGAATCGGCATCCACCAGCCTCGGCTGTTTCGGTATCCAGCTCCTCAACTCCATCGGCGCACTCACCCTCGTCTATGCCTACCGCTATGGCAAGGCGGTCATCGTCTCGCCCATGGAAGGCCTCTCGCCGATGGTCACCGTGCTCCTCTCGCTTGTCATTCTGGCGGTGATACCGAATCCCCTCCAGATAGCAGGCATCGCTTGCGCAGCCTTTGCCATGTACGCCCTCTCCAAATAACCCCCGCATCGACCATGCATGGTCGATCTTAATACCCCTACTATCATGAAAACAACTACCCTTTTAGCGACTGCCCTTATGGCAGCCTTAAACCTGCAAGCCGCAGTCGTTGAACTCGACCTGAGCAAAGCGCAGGCGACCTCATCTGCCGGATCCGCTACGCTGGCGTATGACGCCGCCAATAGTGAACTGACCGTCAACTGGACCGTCAACACAGGATGGGAAGTGTCCGGCATCAATATCCCGTTGAGAAGTATGACGGGAATCACCGGGCTGCTGTTCGATTACCAGGGAGATGGCTCTGCCGTAGCCCTCCTGCATTATTTCGTGGATGAACAAGGCACGTACTGGTGGGACGAAAACGGAGCGTTTGACCACGCATCCACGGAATGGCAGTCCGCCTCGCTCACTCCCTCTAAAGCGCTATGGAGCACCCCTGCCTATGAGTTTGGCGCCTCTCCGATGCTGGGACTGCGTTTCGTTGCCAACCCGGCCGAACCCGCTTCAGGTACCTTCAAACTGCGTAACGTCAAACTCGTTACCTCCGGCGAGGGAGGAGACCCCGTCAATCCCGAAGGACAATCGTTGCCGCTGACCTATAACGGAGAGGTTCTGCCGATAAACACCGACTTTACGCGCACGATGAGCGGACAGATCGGCAAAAACATCGGCATACCCGAAGTCTCCGGCATCGCCTGCTCACGTGTCACACCCGGATATATATGGATGCAGAGTGATGAGACCGACAAGAACACCAACCCTTTCATCGTCGCTACTGACGAGACTGGTTCGGTACTCGGAGCCAAGGTCACTTTTGACAATGTCTATCGCTGGGACTGGGAAGACATGTGCGGGGGCGTCTATGACCACAAGAACTACCTCTTCATCGGCGGCTTCGGCGATAATAACCACACCGATGGCGAGTATTGTATCATCTATTTCGAGGAACCGGCTATCGACCCCGCCAACCCCGATGTCTCCGTTCAAGCCAAACGCATCAAGTTCGCCTACCCCGACGGACAGAAACACAACTGCGAGTCCATGATGTACGACAATATCGAGCAGAAATTGTATATTGTCACGAAAGTCTATGACGACGTCAATCAGGTCTATTCACTGCCTTTCTCCCTCGACTACGGCGACACACAGCAGACCCTCACCTACGTCTGTGACCTCGGCGTCAAGTCCGACATAGGCGAAGGAGAGTTTCAAGGGGCTACCCACCGCTACAAAGGATTCCATCTCGCTACCGCAGCAGACATCTCACCTGACGGCAAATATATCCTCATCAAGAACCACAACAACTACGTAGCCATCTATTCGTGGATTCTCTATTGGGAGCGTGTGGGCAATGAGAGCATCTCCGAGACCCTCAAGAACCGCCGGCCGCAGGTCATCGACTGCTATGAGTACGAATGGCAGGGAGAAGCCATCGCCTGGCGTGACAACAACACCTTCTACACCACCTCCGACTCCGACATAGACAGCGAACCGCCTATCTACAAATATGTCCGCGAAGGGAAAGAAGAAGGCTTCGCCTCCGCCCGTCCGGAGAAAAACAGCCGGAACACACTCGTGCTCATCAACGGAGTGACATATATCCGCACCCCGCGCGGTCTCTACTCCTTGGACGGCAGAAAAGCGGAATAACACTTTTGAGTGCCTTTTGAACTCCACCGGGGCTCTTTTTGAACTCCATTGGGCACAATAATGAGGACATACGCAAGAATTTTTCAAAAAAACTTGCGTATGTCATTTTTTTGTTGTACCTTTGCACCCGCTTTTATTTCAACGAGGGGCTATTTGGTTTTGACAGCAGGTAGAATGGTTGTGTAAGCACGCCGGGCAATGAGGCAACGCCCGTTAATCTCGCTTCAAAATATAACTGGCAACACTTCTTATGCTCTCGCTGCCTGATCGAAGTATAGTAGATCGGCTTATTCGGGCGCAAGGCGCCTGAACGGGACATCGCTCCAAGCCGGGTCTGTGGGCTGAAGGATAAAGCGGTGCAGAAATTCACAGAATAGGTGTCGCAGGCTGCGATGCAACGCCGAAAATCAAGCAGATAAGCCGGTGGTTGGTGGCTTGGGTCTTGCTACCGGACGAAAATCAAGGCCAAGATAAGCGTGTAGAAAGCACAAGTATTCCTTGTTTGGACACGGGTTCGACTCCCGTTAGCTCCACTCGGTAAAAACGATTAAATTCTTCCTCGGGACGTAAAACTTGTTTTGCGGACCGAAGAGCGGAGGCACAAGTTGCCCGTCCATTTAGCGAAGCGGTATGGACAATCGCACACTTGTTGCCGAACGCGAGGGGTATTAGCTCAGTTGGTAGAGCGCAACGTTCGCAATGTTGAGGTCAGGGGTTCGACTCCCCTATGCTCCACGAAAATCCGGCACACACCGGATTTTTTTATGGCTATTTACTATTGGGCGTTAACTTTTCTGCCATTTCTTTTTCTGCCATTTCTGTATAATATTGAGAAATTTTTTGCAGAAAAACTTGCATATATCAGGAAAAAGCAGTACCTTTGCACTGAATTACGTGTCAATCCCGACGGTCAACCGACAGTCAACCGACAGTCAACTATAACGTATAAATACCGAATAAGGCCCCTATACCGCCAAACAAAACCCAATTTAACCCTTTAAAACCTATCTTATTATGTCCGAAATTATAACATCATCCGGAATCGACTATGTACACGGAAAATTCAAGAAAAGAGATGCCGGCTATTTCTATGTCCGTAATGGCAAGCAGTTCTACCGCGACCGCGAAGAGACCTATCAAAAGAACCAGTCTCCCCGCCAGAAATGGAACTCCGAGGCTTTTGCTTATGCCAACCGTGAATTAGCCCGTCTCCGTGCCACGCCCGAACTGGAGGCGCAACTCCGTGCTGAATACGAAACCGCGGACCACCTCGCCTCAAACGGCAAAACCTACTCCACCGTCTGGGCATGGAAATTCAATTCCCTCCTCTACGACTACAAGCAATCCCACCCCTTTGTGTCTTAGTAAAGCGCCCCTTTGTTTCTTAGCAAATCGCGTTCCTTTGTTTCCTACTCAACCGCGCCCCTCGTCCATTAGTATACCGCGTTCCTTCGTTCATTAGCCCGGCATCCGATGCCGGTTGTTTCGTCTTTGTTTATCATGCCTATTTTTATTTCCCCCTGCTTTCCTGCCCAGCCTTGCTTATTCCGGCTTATTCCTGCCTAAAATGGCCTATTCATGCAAATAAATTTGCATATGTCCGAAAATTATTGTACCTTTGCACACGGTTTGCGTGCGGGGCGCAAAATCGAAAATAGAAAAAGTAAAGATATATGGCCGATATAGAAAAACTCAATCCTTCCGAAATAGTTTCTGCGGAACTACTCGGTGACTTGCGGAAGATAATCGATACCGCGCGTTCACACGTAGCAGCTACAGCCAATTATGAGTTGACGATGATGTATTGGCATATCGGTGACCGCATCAATCGCGATGTGCTGAATAACGAGCGTGCTGAGTATGGTCAACAAATTGTGTCGACGCTATCGACACAATTAACGGAATTATACGGCAAAGATTTCTCTACCAGGAATCTACATCGAATGATACAATTTTCAATTGGATAAGTCGGGCATCCGGGTAGCGCAATATCTGACCGAACTGCCATCCAAAGAGGTTCTTCTGCGCCAATTACAAAAATCCTTAGCCGCCGCCAAAGAATTATCCACCGACCGATGAGCGGGAGAAGACCGTGAAGCGGTTAAGGCGCACCGCAGAGTGTCCGGTGGACATTCAAGGAGTAAGTGCGCCGCGCGAGTTCGCTGGGCGAACATAGAACTCCTTAAAGCCGAGATGACAGAGACACAAAAAGCAGCCGTCCAAATCGAAAATCTATGATTTTCCTTGTATATGTCCGAAAAATATTGTAACTTTGCATGCAAAATTGCGCGCGGGGCGCAAAAACGGCACAAAAAACACTTATGACAGAATCCAACCGCATAGAGTTTAAGCGCGAGCTGACTCGCGAACTCGACATTGAGAAAGAGGTCGTGGCTTTCCTCAACTACCGCGAAGGAGGTATTATCTACATCGGCGTAGATGACTCAGGTAAGCCTGTCGGCGTGAAGGATATTGACGGCGATATGCTCAAAATCAAGGATCGTATCCGCATGGGCATCCTGCCTTCACCGATGGGACTCTTTGATGTGACTATAGAGCGCATCGAGGAGAAATCGGTCATTAAGGTTTTCATTTCCAGCGGTTCGGAGAAACCTTATTACAAAAAGCAGTATGGCCTTTCTCCCAAAGGATGTTTTATCCGTATTGGAACAGCAGCGGAACCCATGACGCAAGCGCAGATAGATGACCTCTATACCCACCGCGTGCATAACTCTTTAAAGAATGTAGTATCGCCGCGCCAAGACCTTACTTTTACTCAACTCCGCATTTATTATGCCGAAAAAGGAATGCAACTAAACGATAATTTCCTTCGTTCGCTGGATTTGCTCACGGATGATGGTAAACTCAATTATGTGGCATACCTATTGGCGGATGAAAATGGTAACTCTATGAAATTGGCTAAATATGCCGGACAAGATCGTTACGAACTTATTTCTAATAACGAATATGGCTACTGCTGCTTGCTGACTGCTACTCAAAAGGTGTTGGACAAACTGGATGTAGAGAACAAGGTTTCGTCTGTGATTACTCCGACTCGTCGTATTGACACTCCACAATGGGACAGGTTGGCTATTCGCGAAGCAGTTATCAACGCTATCGTGCATAATGATTACATCTATGGCGCGCCATCGAAGATTGAACTTTTCTCAGATCATTTGGAGATAACATCCATCGGACGCATTCCGCAAGGACTTTCTCGTGAGGACTTTTTCAGAGGAGTAAGTTTACCTCGCAATCGTGAATTGATGCGCGTATTCCGCGATGTAGAATTGGTTGAATCTCTGGGCTCGGGTATGCAACGTATTATGCGCAAGTACACCAAAGATAACTTTGAGTTCGGCGACAACTATATCAGAATGGTAGTGCCTTACAACTGGGTCGATGTGCAAGAAAAAGTGACAGGTAAAGTGACGGGTAAAGTAACGGGTAAAGTAACGGGTAAAGTGACAGGTAAAGTGACGGGTAAAGTAACGGGTAAAGTGACGGAAAAGACATCCGATAAAATTCTGCGACTAATAACTGCAAATCCATCTATCACGATTGCGCGAATGATGGTTGCTTTATCCATGTCAGATAGCGGAATTAGAAAAGTCCTCCGTAATCTGCAAGCCCAAGGAGCCATTCGCAGAGTTGGATCGGATAAAACTGGACACTGGGAGATAATCGAAAAATAGCATCATCTGTCCCCACCGACCGATGACCGTGAAGCGGTTAAGGCGCACCGCAGAGTGTCCGGTGGACAGTCAAGGAGTAAGTGCGCCGCGCGAGTTTGCAAAGCAAACATAGAAATAATCGTTTGAGCCATGCGAAATAAGAACTCCTTAAAGCCGAGATGACCGACCGATAAACATGGCGAAATTCGCCATAAAAAGGAATGATATTAAATTGAAATTATGGATATATCACAATCACAGATTGTTTCCTTTATTTGGGGAATAGCGGACGATTGCCTGCGCGACGTTTTCGTGCGCGGTCAGTACCGCGATGTTATTTTGCCAATGGTGGTTCTACGCCGTTTCGATGCGCTGTTAGAGCCCACCAAGGAGCAAGTCGAGCAGGAGATTGCCGACCAACGCGAGATTGGTCTCACGGATGACGATTTTGATGAAGGCGCACTCTGCGACATTACCCGTCTGAGCTTTTACAACACCAGCCGGTGGACGCTCAACCGCATCAAATCGCAAGCCACCGATGATAACAATCTCCTCTATCAGAACTTCGTCGAATATCTCAACGGCTATAGCGAGAATGTGAAGGACGTGCTCCGCAACTTCGATTATTACAATAAGGCAAAGCGCCTTGCGGACAATGACCGTCTGCTTGCAGTCATTGAGAAAATCACCGATGCCCATATCAATCTTACCGATCGTCCGGCAACCGACCCGGATGGTCTGCCCCTTCCTGCTATCTCCAATGTGGCGATGGGTACTATCTTCGAGGAACTGCTTCGTAAGTTCAACGAGGAGAACAATGAGGAAGCGGGAGAGCACTTCACGCCGCGTGACGCTATCGGTCTGTTGGCGCGCCTGGTGTTCGAACCGGTCAAAGACAACTTGCCCAAGACGATCTCGCTTTACGACCCGGCATGTGGTTCGGGCGGTATGCTAACCGAAGGACGCGAGTATCTGATGTCGATAGGCGTGTCGCCTTCTGCTATCCAACTCTACGGCACAGAAATCAACCCCGAGACGTACGCTATCTGCAAAGCCGACCTTATCATCAAAGGTGTTGACCCCGCAGGTATGTTCCAAGGTAACACAATCGTGGATAACCATTTCTCCGGTTCGTCGTTCGGTTACATGCTGACTAATCCACCATACGGCAAATCGTGGAAGACCGACAAGGCGCGTATCTACCACGACAAAGCATTGCTCGATATGCGTTTCGAATTGCCACTCACCAATTTCCAAGGCGAGCAAAAGCGTCTGGACAGCACACCGCGAACGAGTGACGGTCAGCTGCTCTTTATCTTGGAAGAGATAGACAAGATGAAACCCTTGCGTTACCAACCGCAAGGTAGCCGTATTGCTTCTATTCATAACGGTTCGTCGCTCTTCACAGGCGATGCCGGTTCGGGCGAAAGCAATATCCGTCGCTACTTGATTGAGAACGATTTTGTGGAAGCCATCATTCAGTTACCGAACAACATCTTTTACAACACCGGTATCTCCACCTACGTCTGGCTGATGACCAATAAGAAAGAAGACCGCCGCAAAGGAAAGGTACAACTCATCGATGCCAGCCAAGCTTTCGAGAAACTGCGTAAGAACCAAGGTTCGCGTAACTGTACCATTACCGAGGCTTTCGCCGAGATGATAGTCAAAGCCTACACAGACTTTGCTCCCAAAGAGGCAACCGAAGATAACCCGATAGTATCCAAGATCTTCGACGGCAATGACTTTCGCTATTATTCCGTTACAATCGAACGCCCGTTGCGCTTGCGTAGCCGAATGACTATGCCGAAATGCGATGAACTGCTGTTTGATAACAAGAAACCCGAACTGAGCAAGTACCTGTACACCACGTACGGCGAACTATGCTTCACGGGCTTGCAGGAAAAAGTAGCGGAAATCAAAGAGTATCTTCAGGACGAGGAAATCAAACTGACCGACAAACAACTGGAATCGCTCATCGCCACCAAGAAATGGGAAGAGCGTCGGCAACTGATGACCATTGCTACTGAACTGCTGCATATCGTCGGCACAGACGAATATACCGACTATAATATCTTCTTTGCTAAACTGCAAGAAGCAGCTAAGCACGTAGCCGTTAAACTCGGCAAGAAGATTACCGACGCGCAGATCAAGAATATCGCTCGTGCGATGTCGGAAACCGACCCGAATGCCGAGCCGGTTATCAAGAAGAAAGATAAGAAAACAGGTGTTATTACCTACGAACCGGACACCGACTTGCGCGATACGGAGAAGATAGCCGTGAACGAGGATATACAAGCCTATTTTGATCGCGAGGTCAAGCCATACGTGGATGACGCGTGGATTGATTGGGATAGTATTGAGATAGGATGTGAGATTTCCTTCAATAAGTACTTCTATAAGCCGGTAGCGTTACGGACGCTCCAAGAGAACGAAGCGGACATCATCGCTTTGGATAAAGAGAGCGACGGATTTATAAAAGAACTTTTAGCCGCTAAATAATGAATACGTATCCTAAATATAAAGATAGCGGCGAACAATGGTTGGGACAAATACCCGAACATTGGGAGATGAAGCGTTTGGCTGCTTGTTTCGCGAAGCGAAGCGAGAACTGGAAACGTGGAGAGACCTTAGAATTACTCTCTTTGCTAAAGGATGTAGGTGTCGTTCCGTATTCCGAAAAAGGGAATATAGGAAACACCGCCAAGACAGATTTTTCGCAATACAAAGTTGCGCGGAAAGGTGACCTTGTAATCAATAGTATGAATGTCATTATTGGCTCTCTTGGCATAACACCAATGGATGGCTATATTAGTCCAGCATATTATGCTTTTGCTCCCCGTGAAGGTGTCAATACAAGGTATTACAATTATATCTTATCGCTCCGCCGCGCTCAACAAAATATTCGTCGCTTCTCAAAAGGCATAATGGAGATTCGATTAAAGATTTCGGCTAACGATTTCTTATCTATTCAATATCCTGTACCGCCGAAAGATGAGCAAGAAGCTATGGTTGCTTATCTGGACGAGCAAACCGTTCAAATAGATAGTGCTATCGCTCGTGAGCAGAAGATGATAGACTTGCTCGAAGAGCGCAAACAAATTATCATCCAACATGCCGTTACCAAAGGTCTCAATCCCAATGCTACAATGAAAGATAGCAAGGTCATTGGAGATTACGAAGTACCGGCACATTGGAAGGTTACGAAAACACTTTATGCGCTTTCTATGCCTATTACTGATGGTCCTCACGAAACGCCCGTTTTATATGAAGATGGAATACCATTTGTTTCTGCAGAGGCAGTGTCGTGTGGTAGGGGAAGTATTGATTTTAGTCATATAAGAGGATATATTTCCAAGTCATTCTATGATGAGTGTTGTAAAAAATATATCCCACAAATAAACGACATATATATGATTAAATCGGGAGCAACTACGGGAAGAGTGGCAATCGTTGACACAGACAGAGTGTTTACAATATGGTCACCTCTCGCTGTTTTCCGTTGTAATGCTGAGGTAATGTTTTGCAGATATTTATTTTATTTACTGCAATCGAACTTTTACCAAAAGCAAGTTCAACTTGGTTGGTCGTATGGTACTCAACAGAATATCGGAATGAGGGCATTAGAAAAACTTAGAATTCTGTTGCCTCCTTTACAAGAACAATATGCTATTGTTGAATATCTGGATGAACATTTGGTGGGTATAAACCGTGCTATAGATGCCCGTGAGAAAATGATTGCTCTCCTTCAAGAGCGGAAGCAAATTATCATCAATGAAGTAGTAACCGGCAAAATAAAAGTATCATGATAGTATCTGAAACTGACGAAAGAGCGTTTGAGAAACTGATTGAACTCAGTTTGGTGGGCTCCACTCGCGAAGAACGTGAAGCCGAAGGTGTGACCGATCCCGAAGTGCAAATCCCCGAACCGGATAAATACTACTGGGGCGTACCATCCGATATGGATAAGGTGCTCGCGCTTGACGTGCGCCGCCTTTGGTCGTTTATCAACGCCACCCAATCCCAGACATTGGTGGACTACAAAGGGCGTGATTTGGCCAAGAGTGTGCAAAACCAACTCTCCAAGGCGATCGAATCACGTGGCGTGATAGATGTTCTCCGTAACGGACTCGACGTGGATAATATCCACCTGACTCTTTTCTACCCGAAACCTTCTGCGGCAGATAGTGCGGAGAGTCATCGTCTCTACGCTTGCAACCAGTTCTCCCTCACACGGCAACAGACCTTCTCGGTCCTTAATCCCGGCTTGGAGCTGGATCTGGCGCTCTTTGTGAACGGTATTCCTTTGTTCACCTTCGAACTCAAGAACCCGTGGACGCACCAAACGGCACGCAAGGAAGGAAAAGAGCAGTACTGCTCGCCGCAACGGAATCCAAAGGAAACCATCCTGCAATTCGGTCGCTGCTTGGCGCACTTCACCTTGGATAAAGATGAGATATACTTCACTACCAAACTGCAAGGTAGTGACACCTATTTCATGCCCTTCAACAAAGGCTTGGAGAATGGACAGGGAGCAGGCAATCCCGTCAATCCCGATGGCTACAAAACAGCATACCTTTGGGAGCAGGTGCTGCAAAAAGATATGCTCGCCGATATTATCATGAACTATGTGCTCTTTGATTACGACGAAACCAAGACGCAACGCAAAGTGCCGCACATCATGCGTAACGCCAAGAAGCTTATCTTCCCGCGTTACCACCAGTTGGATGTGGTCAATCAGCTTACCGCCGATGTGGCAGAGCACGGTGTGGGCAAAACATACTTGATTCAACACTCTGCCGGTTCGGGCAAGTCCAATTCCATTACATGGCTTGCCTATAAACTCATACGCCTTTGCCCGGCAAGCATGTCTGCCGCTCGCGCAGTCGCTACAGATTTGGCACTCTTCAATACCGTCATCATTGTTACCGACCGCCGCTTGCTCGATCGTCAGATTACCGACAACATTAAGATGTTCGGTCAATCCAACCGCATCATTGCGCACGCGGATTCATCTGCCGAACTCAAAACAGCTCTGGAAGCCGGCAAGCGTATTGTCATAACCACCATTCAGAAATTCCCCTATATCTGCGATACCATTCATGATGTGAGTGATCACAACTTCGCTATCATCATTGATGAAGCGCACTCCTCGCAATCCGGTATTGCGGCAGATAAGATGAATGCTACTGTGCAGAAAGAGGGCGATATGGATGGTGCTGACATAGATGCACTTTTGGAGCGCTTGATGCTGGAGCGCAAGATGTCCACCAACTGCTCCTATTTCGCATTCACCGCTACACCCAAACGCGAAACACTTGAGCGTTTCGGTACGCAGGACGAGCAGGGAGAGTTCCATCCCTTCCATTTATACTCCATGAAGCAGGCTATCGAGGAGAAGTTCATCCTTGATGTGCTCACGAACTACACTACCTACAAATCATACTACGAGCTCATCAAATCGACAGAACAAAACCCGATGTATGATACCGAGCGCGCACAGAAAGTATTGCGAAAGGCAGTGGAGCGCGAACCCAAAACCATCAAGGCGAAAGCCGAGCAAATGCTGCTTCATTTTGATAGTACCATCTATCGCACGCACAAACTGCAGAACCACGCAAAAGCAATGGTGCTTACCAAAGATATTGAGTGCGCTATCCGTTACTATTGGGCACTGCGTGAACTCAAAGAGGAGATGCACCTGCCGTATGGTATTCTTATCGCTTTCTCCGATACCAAAATGGTGGATGGCGTAGAGTTTACCGAGGCTTCCATCAACGGCTTCCCCGATACGCAAACGCCGGAGCAGTTTGATAAGGACGAGAACCGTATTTTGGTCGTAGCCGATAAATACCTCACCGGTTTCGATCAGCCGAAACTTACCGCCATGTATATAGATAAACCGCTTGGCGGCGTGATGGCTGTACAAGCTATCTCGCGTCTCAACCGTTCGGCTCCTCAATACGGCAAGATGAGTGAGGATCTGTTCGTGCTGGATTTCTATAACACCTTGGATGAAATCAAAGAGACTTTCGATCCGTTCTATACATCCACCACGCTTTCAGAACCCACTAATGTCAATGTGCTGCATGATTTGCGCAACACCTTGCTTTCCGTAGGAGTGTTTGAGCAGGAGGACATCGACAGCTTCATTGAACTCTATATCACCGGCGCACCTGCTAATGAGTGGGCACCGATTATTGATCTCTGCTGCAACCGCTTCAATAATGAAATAGAGTTCCCCGAAAACGGCAAAGCCGATTTCAAAATGAAGTGCAAGCAGTTCGTACGCGTGTACTCACGTGTGGCAGCTATCTTGGATTACGAAATGAAGGAATGGGAAAAACTATTCTGGTTCCTCCGCTTCCTCATTCCGGGCTTGCACGTCGATGTACCTGGGCGCGATGATTTGCGCTACCTCCTCGATAATGTCGATCTCAACACCTATGGTCTCCGCCGTACCGCACTCAACGAGCAGATTAGCCTTGATGCAGAGGAAACGAAGCTCGATCCTAACAAGCCTGCTATGGCTGGTGCCGGAAGCGGTGAGGTAGAGCGCGATTGGCTGGAGGAGATAATCCGCATATTCAACGAAAGCCACTTCAAAGGCTGGAACGCTACGCCGGATGACCAACGCGCCAAACTCATCAGCATCGTACAGGCTATCACCGCCGACAATGATTACCAAACCCAAGTGGTGGACAACCCCGATACACAAGCCGTTGAAACAATCCTCAACACCATCATTGATCGCGTCATCCGCCAAAAGCGACAATCAGATATGTCGCTCTATCGCCAGTATCAGCAAAGCGACAGTTTCAAGGCTGACCTCCGCAGCGTCCTCCAACGCATGTTGAACGCAATCAATCGTCCTGCCGATGAAGTGGTGCGCACACACGTGGGCTTCTCATCGCCGCAGAACTCCATTCTGCAAGGTGCAGTTGTGGCAGCCCGTGAGGGAATACCGGAAGGTATGCAGAATGTCCTTTGCCGCCACGCTAATCCCGCGTGGCGCAATGTAGCACTTTCGCTCAAACAGCCGTGGGCAAGCCTCGTTTGTATCGGTCTTAAAGATGTGGAGAACCGCACTTGGCAAACCGATTATCGCGGTCGCCTATTCATTGTGGCGAGCAGTTCTAATGTACTTGCCGACTTTGAGCAGAATCGCATCCGTCAGGAGCAGGTCGATGCTATACGCAAAGAACAACAGAATGGCAACCTTGCTTTGCTCAACACTCTCCCGCAAAGTGCCGTAATTGGATATGTTGACTTAGTGGACTGCACCGGCGAGGAAGTGGAATCAATCTGGAGTTACGGATCTCTCGAAGATGGAAACGTAAATTGGATTCTCGAAAATGCATACATCTTTGACGAGCCGCAGATGGTAGGCATCAAAGCCAAGTATTTCCTCTTCGAAATCCCCGACCTTGACCCGAATAACCTCCCTCCCGCTCACAGAGTAAAACTTTGAAGAGATGAATAGACTTGTACTTATAGGAAACGGCTTTGACTTGGCTCATGGTTTAAAGACTAGTTATGCGGATTTTATCAACTGGTATTGGGACCAACGGATGTTTGGCTTCAATAACGATTACAGCGATGTTTCCGAAGATATTCTATGTAGTTTTAGAATCCTTAACGACAAAAGAGAAGATCGTGAGACATGGAGCACGTTAGCTTTTGCACATAACTATTTTAGATCCATCCCGGCGCTTGGAAAAGAATATGTAGGGAAAGATATTATCGCTTCTATTATTGAGGACACAGATCATTTTGAGACCAAGTTTTCTCCTTTTTTCGAGCGCATAACGCATAGCATAGAAACCAAAGGATGGGTAGATATTGAGAACGAATACTATGATTTGCTCAAATCGTATTCTTTTCCTTCCTCGTCGCCCACGCCAAACAAAGAGTCTATTGCGGCACAGATAAAAACTCTTAATGAGCAACTCGCTTATCTCAAGAAATTGTTGATTCAGTATTTGGAAGAGGCTACGAAAGATTTATTCGATAGAGGAAGAAGTATTAAAAATGCTATTTATGCTCCTTTCAAGAAAGAAGATATGTCAATAGAAGGGGAAAAATTATTAGATGACCATCTAAAGTATTGGGAGAATCAAAAAACAGATGATGCGCTTGAGGAAAAAATTGGTAATTATGGATATGAGTTACACCCGCTTATGTCACCTGTA
This sequence comes from uncultured Bacteroidales bacterium, assembly GCA_902774995.1. Classification (GTDB taxonomy): domain Bacteria; phylum Bacteroidota; class Bacteroidia; order Bacteroidales; family Paludibacteraceae; genus Colicola. The sequence goes on from CACYKR010000004.1 coordinate 44,020, forward strand.
ACGGCTTGGAGAGAGAAACGCTCTTCGAAAGTGCCACCTGCTTTTATGCTACCGGATGATATTATGTTCTTGAATTTCAATTACACGAACACGATATTATTGTATATCACAGAATATTACCGCGATAGCAATAATCATATTCACGGCAATATAAAAGATCTGAAAAGCATCATATTTGGCTATGGGGATGAGTTGGATGATGATTTCCAGAAACTCAAAGAGAGCAATATTCCGGGATGTTTGCAAAACGTCAAGTCTATCCGCTACTTAGAAGCTCCTAACTATAGACGAGTGCTATCTTTTATAGAATCTGCACCTTTCCAAGTGCTCATTATGGGACACTCATGCGGGAACTCTGATCGCACTTTGCTCAATACCATTTTTGAGCACAAGAACTGCGTCTCGATAAAGCCATACTATTATCGAAACGCAGAGAAAGGTACTGATAATTATCTGGAACTAGTTCAAAATATCAGCCGTAATTTCACGGATATGCAACTTATGCGTGCTCGCGTCGTAAACAAAACTCAATGCGAACCATTAGTGCATGATTAATATGCCCGCAAATTACTTACAAATAAGAACGATTAACCATGCCCTGTCCGCAGAGTTTACGCAAAAAAACGAAAAAAAGTTGCTTTTAAGGTGATAGATTCGGACACTTTTTTGACTTATATATGGAGGGGTATATAAAACACAAATCAATTAACACTAAACACAACGGATAACAGATTATCAAATATATGAGTACCAAACAATCCATACGGTTCTACAAAGACCGCGAAGTGCGGGCTATATGGAATGACGAACAGAACAAATGGTTCTTTTCCATCGTGGATATCGTGGCTGCTATTACCGAAAGCCCGCGTCCTCGTGTCTATTGGGGTACGGTCAAAAACCGCCAGAAAGCCCAATATGGTGAGTTGTATTCAAAATGTATACAACTGAAATTAACCGCACTAGACGGCAAACGGTACGCCACGGATTGTTTTGCGCAAGAAGATATCATCGAAGTAGTCAAAACACTGCCGGCTAAAAACACAGCTGCTTTCTTGGATTGGTTTACCTATTCAGACAATACCCTAGACGGACAAAGCCGCAAGAAAGCTTATACGTTATGGGAAAGCAACATAATTTCCAATGCGGAAGTGGGGACGGTAAAAGCCTTGCAAAAGATTCATGCATATTTATTCGGCGGTCTGTATGATTTTGCGGGAAAGATACGCCAAGTGAATATTGCGAAAGGAGGTTTCCAGTTCGCTATGGCACAATACTTACCGCAGACACTGGAGCAGATTGAACACATGCCGGAGAATACCTTTGACGAGATTGTAGATAAGTATGTGGAGATGAATATTGCGCATCCTTTCCGCGAGGGAAACGGACGTAGCACACGTATCTGGTTGGACCTGATTTTCAAGAAACGCTTGCAGCGTTGTGTCGATTGGAGCCGTATTCCCAAGAATGAATATCTGGACGCTATGATTCGTAGCGCAGTAGACGCAAGTGCCATCCGCCGCTTGCTACGCAATGCGCTGACCGACCAAATCAACGACCGCGAGTTGTTCATGAAAGGAATAGACTATTCCTATTACTACGAACAGTCGGAGAACTAATCGACAGAACGAAGTGGCGGAGAACAAGAAGATTAACCATGCCCTGTCCGCATAATAAGAGAGAGCCGCCCGGAAAGGCGGCTCTCTCTTATCTCCCCCTCTCTTGAGGGGTGAAGGGCTTTGCCCGATCGAGCGTCCGGTGGACGGTCGTAGAACAAATTAGGTGAGGTTACTCTTGCATCAATAATTGCATTACCACTTTGGCGGAGTAGGCAACCGGAGTGCCCGGGCCGAAGATGGCGGCAACGCCGGCTTTGTAGAGGAAGTCATAATCCTGCGCGGGGATGACACCACCGGCGGTGACCATGATATCCGGACGGCCGAGTTTCTTGAGCTCCTCGATGACCTGCGGGATGAGGGTCTTGTGACCTGCCGCAAGAGAGGAGACACCCAGTACATGGACATCGTTCTCCA
>CACYKR010000005.1 GCA_902774995.1 uncultured Bacteroidales bacterium
CCATAGCAAAACAAGTTTTACTCTGGGGACCCCATTGAAGGGGTTATTCAGTTCTTGTACTACATCTTGTTATGAATAGACAATCTTTCAAAGATCACTGTTTTTGCTTAAGCTCTTTAGGTGTAACCCCGTTTTTGAGCGAAAGCGGATGCAAAGGTAGTACAAATTTTTGATATGACCAAATATTTCTGCAAAAAAATGCACTAAAAAATGCACTTTCTTTGTAACATGTTGATTTTCAATATATCTTATTTTTGTCCAATTTTGGCTAAGAAATGTTCTAATGGCTTAAATTGGCCAAAACGGGCATTTTAGGGGTGTATCTGGGAGTTCTTATAGTATAATAATAAGGTACGCGTGTGCGCGTACGTGTATATAAATAAATTGCGTGCCGGTCTTGCGTATGTGCGATTTTTTTTGTACCTTTGCACCGAATTTGTACAACGAACGTGTAAGAAATGGCAAAACAAGCGAATATCATTGTCCCGGAGGGTTGCAAGAAAGTGCTGCTTCATGCGTGCTGCGCGCCGTGCTCGAGTGCGATTGTGGAATGGTTGCTGGCACATGAGATAGAGCCGGTGATCTATTATTACAATCCGAATATCTATCCACAGGAGGAATACGAGCTCCGCAAGAACGAGAGCAAACGTCATGCCGAGAGTCTCGGGGTGAAATGGATTGACGAGGGAGCTTATGAGCGGGCGCATGCGGCATGGCGGTGCGCCGTAACGGGATTAGAGAACGAGCCGGAACGGGGTAAACGGTGCGAGGCGTGTTTCTACCACCGGCTGCAAGCAACAGCCCGTAAAGCGCAGGAGTTGGGAATCGGTTTTTTCGCCACCACCCTCGCCTCTTCGCGATGGAAGAACCTTGAGCAAATCAATGCCGCAGGGCTAAAAGCCTCGGAGGATGTACAAGGGACAAAGGTGCAGTTCTGGGCACAGAACTGGCGGAAGGATGGCCTGCAAGAAAGGCGGAACCAGTTGCTAAAGGAATATCAGTTTTACAACCAGCGGTATTGCGGGTGCGAGTTCTCCCTGCCCCGTGAGGAGCGGTAACAAGCTAATGCAGCAAAAGAGGGAGCGGAAAAGAAGAAGCAAAGAAGAAGGGCAACAACACACCCCCGCAGAGCGAATCTGCGGGGGTGTGTTGCTTTGGAATTTCAGATTTGCTACGGGAGCAAGAAGAGGTCAGGATTTTAGAACTTCGGTGCGCGGGCTTTTTCCTGTTCTAAACCGCTGCTATTAATATTAAGCGTAGCTTCCTCACCCCCGCTGACGCATAAAGCACTTACTACACCGAGAGGCATTGCCTCTGTCATGGGAATCATATAATTCTTTTTCATAAAGCTATTTACTATTTAGTCATTTACCATTTATTCGGTCACTTAACCATTTGACCTTGTGCGTTGTATTTCACACCGTTCTTAATAATGTACAGTTGTCCGTTCTCGATGCGTTTCTCTGATTCGCCAATCTTGGCGGATACATTCTCCACGGCTGTCGGCATCTTCGGTGCGATGACCAAACGTGCAGGAGCATGACGAGTAACGTCTTCTGAAGCATTATTCACCACAAAGTACGCACGGAAACCCTTCATGGAAGTAGCATCACCGGCTACAGGATAATAAAGTTCGTTACCCGAACCGACAAAGAGGTAATCTGTTGAATTTGTTGCATTCGGCAGTGTGGAACGCCCGATGGTACCTACGAATTGCACGTTACCGGCTGTTACGGTGCTACCCGTGCTTGCGGTAACGGTCACGCCGGTAAAGGTCATGGAAGTGATGTCCGAACCGATGCTCCATTTGATGAGATACGGCATGCCGGCTTCAATACTTGTCTCCTCTGTGATGGTGAGGTCAAGTTTGTCTCCGCCGTAGGAAGCATCAGAGAGGCTGTACAACTTGCAACCTGCCAACGGGCTTGCCGCCAGTTCCGATGCGTTCAGGCTGAACGGCAGACAGAGGGTGTTGAAGAAACCGTCCTTGAAGAGTTCGCGGTTGATAATGAGGTCTGTGGTGCCTCCCGCAGTAACAAGAGCCTCCATAGCATCCTCGATACCGTCCACGTTATCGCTGGTCTCCGGAGTAGCGGGAGTCGGATCTGGAATCGAACCACCGCCCGGAGCTGTTTCCGAAACAAGACGAACAGCAAGACCACGACTACGTGTTGTTACCTGATTTGCACGAATATAGTACCCACCATTAAATGCTAAATTATATGCTGCATTTACTATATCAATATTCCTTGTACCTTCTTCAGGATCCTCAATAACCTCATGACGCTCAGCGGCAATAGAAGACCAATAGAAACCTATTTTGTCATCGTCCAATCCTATCACTTCATTGCCATTATAACGCATGCCGGTTACAGGCAAGAAAACCGCACCATGCGCTTCCAATGAATTGGTCCAATCTTCAGCAGTAATCTCATTCGAGTTATAATTATGATTACTTTGGTTCATACTTTCTGCGCTAAGAGCGTAATAACTCGGATCCCAATCATCAGGAAGAATAATCAAACCGTTATAAGATTGAACGCCAATATTCAATTTTGCATAGCAGAAACGGTATTCGGTTTCACGTTCATTCAATATATAATCCCATTCTTCCTGAGTCAGCGTGCGCCAGGAGTTAGCAACGTTTCCTCCATTACTAATCGGGTTGATGCCCCAATCTGAATTGGCATACGTCCATTGACCGGAAGTGATCGCAGGTCCGTACTCGCTATCCGTTGTGGAGCTTTGCCAAGGCTGGTAAGCCGTACCGCTGGCACTATTGCCGCTGGTAGCCCAGCCGAACAGGTCAATCCAATCAGACTGCGTATTACGACCGGATTCCGTATTGTTGCCGGCAGCATCGCCAATAAAGTCGTACTGGTGCTCCGCAAAACGCCACGTGTTAGTGCTGGCTTGGTACTGCAAGTTACCCTGCGAGAAATAGACCTGCTTGTCTGCACTGACAGAGAAAGCACCCGTCAGCTTGCCGGTAACGGCAGGAGTAGCGGGAGTCGGGTGCGAAAGATCTTCAGTTACATCCATGTTGTACCTATCTTCATTACTATATAACGCATCCGTAAGAAAACACCCGTTTTGGCCTTGTCCGGAAATAAACAAAGCGGTGTTGGTACTCGGGTTATCTGCAACAACGACTCCGTATCCATGATTGCCATAATCACTATTACTATTTCTTACAGCAAGTGTCCATACATCGTCTTGCTTCTGATAGAGTGCATACACTTTAATGGTTCTCTGAAGCTCTTTTTGCTCTTCTTCAGTTTTGCTAGACCAACCGGAGAAGTAATGAAAACAAGTTCCACTGACAGGGCTAGATACATGATACACATCATTATCCGGATCGTAATAACCGACAAATTCCAATTTCCACGGACCTTCCTTGACGCCGTTTCCTACAAAGGGATTTGTAAATTCTTCTAACTCGCATGTCTGATTTACTGTCGGATAAGCGGGGTCACGCTGACAATCATAGCAGTAAGCAAACTCTGTCGCCGCCCACATTGTTGTGGCACAGACGAGTGCCGCCAATAGAGTAAGTAATTTTACTTTTCTCATAATGTTTTTTGTTTTTAATTGTTAATAATATTATTTGGTTGTATATTCTAGGTGTTCTAGATTTTCTGGACCGCTGCGCTATTCCGGGAGGCTTGACTGATGCGCTATTCCGGGAGGCTTGACCGCTGCGCTGTTCCGGGAGACCGGGGTGGCAGGAGGTTCTTGGCCGGAGGATAGCCGGAACAGATACAGACATAAGAAAAGCGTGCGCTTTCGCTGCTTCATTTGATCTTTTGAGGATTCTGGACTACCTTTACAACTTCAAATTTATGCACGGAAAACTCACGCTGAAAACGTGAGCGTACATAAAACCGTGCTTGAAGTTGTAATGATTTTTGAAAGTGTCCAGTTTTCAAAAGATCAAGTATGGCTTATTACGCTTTATTACGGACGCACGCTTGCGCCTATTATCTTATGTATGCGGGGGTGAGGGGGGCTATTCGGGAGCCGCGCCACAACCTTTGCGAGTGCAAAGGTACAAAAAATAAATTAAATACGCAAATAATTAAAGCTTTTTTTTTGCAGAAAAAAAAGGTCTCTTATACTATATTATATATAAATATATAATATACTTTAGAAGGCTCATTTTCGGTCAAACCGGGGCTTGATCAGTCGGCATTGTTCCGGTAACGTGACAGGAATGACGCGGTAATCACGCGCTAATAACCCGCTAATCACGCGGTAATCACGCGCTTTTGGTGTGGTAAAGGGACCCCCCCCAACCCCCTCTCAGAGGGGGAGAAGAGAGCACGGAGGAGGGGGAGGGTTACCACCCCCATCCTCCGCCACCGGGACCGCCGCCGGAGTTACCTCCTGAATAGGAAGAGAGGGTAACGGACGAGCCGCCGGAGACAGTAGCCGGGTAATAGCCTACTCCGTCAAAGATGCTTGTGCCGGAAGCTGTCACGCCGGATTTGAGGGTCGGTGTTGAGGCACCGGATACAACCATCGCCGAGCCTCCCGAAGCAGGAGTCTTGAAGGCAAAGGTGGTGCTGCCGACGGTAAGGGCGTACCATGTATTGGCGGTCCAAGAGGAAGTACTACTACCCCCCCATCCGCCTCCACCGGGACGACCTCCGCCGGAGGAAGAGGAGCCTGTGGAATAGCAGGACTGCGAGAGGCTGGCGCCGCTTTCCAGGCCGCCGATAGCTACTATCGTGCCGCCCTGCACGTAGAGTTTATAGCCGCCTTCGGTGTTTGCATCAATACCCACTTCGGGCGAGGAAGCAGAGACAGCATAGACCAGACCGCCCTTGATATAACAGTTGCCGTTGGAGTCGATTCCGTCATTGGATGTAGAATGGGCATAAACCATTCCTCCGGAAATAGTGAGTGTGCCTCCGGCATTGATTGCATCGTCCGCCGAATAGGCATATATCTGTCCGCCGCTGATGGAAACCGCCCCTTTTGCCTCCATCGCTTCGGGAGCACCGGTGGTCGAACTGCTGCCGCCCCAGTGATTGCCGTTAGAAGAAGCAGAAGCATTGGAGACGACATGAATATCCCCGTCCGTGATCTCCAGATCTCCGGCCGCCTTGATCCCCTTGTATTCACAATTCACTTTGACCGTACCGCCGGAGAGGTAGATATTACCGGTGTCTTCGTCCTCATGGTCCGTTGTGATACCCGTGGAAGTAGTGCCGCCGAGGTCGCACTGGATGCCGTCGTCGCCAATGCCGGAGAGGGTGAGCGTGCCGCTCTTGATCTCCATATACTCCTCGCAGTTGATGCCGTCGCCCACCGTCGAAGTGATGTTCAGCGTGAGGTTCTTGACAGAGATATACGACGCGGACTTGATGCCGTGCTTGGTGTTACCGGTGACGTTGAGCGTGCCGTTTCCTTGCAGCTGGAGCTGCCCCTTGCTGTAGATGCAGGCTTTCTGCGAACCCGAAGCGCAGTCAGTCAGCGTGTTGGTTGTTCCGCTCTTGGCGGAGAGCTGGATGCGCTTGGAGTTGGTGATATTGATGGCTGCGCCGGAGGGGTTGGTGAGCGTCACACCTGCCAGCGAGACCGTACACTTGTACGAACCGGCGAGGGTAAGCGAACCGTTGGCGGAAGTGCCGCTGAGGGCGTAGGTGATTTCCGTCGCCAAGTCACTGCTCTGCGCAATAGAGACATGCGCGCCATTGAGGGAGACGGTGACATATTTGGCGATGTTTCCCGCCACGGTGACCGCCGCAGAGGAAGCGTTATAGGCGATAGTAACGGTGGAGTCCGTCACAGCGGTCTCGTCCACCCACATCTTATCCACTTCGCTGAGCGTGAAGGATTTGCCCATCGCCGTGAGCGTAGTACCGTCCGAGAAAGGCATTACGCCCGCCTGCGAAGCGGGGAAGAGGTACGTCACATTACCCACCTGGACATTGAGAGTCTGTGCGTCAATGTACAAAGGGACAAATAATGTACAAAGGGACAATGTACAATGTACAAAGGTTCGTATTGATATTCTTTTCATTGATGTATTTCTTTACCTGTTATGGAATATGTTTTGCCGTTGCGCTCAATCAGGAGTATGCCGCCCCGGAGGACCTTTGTACATTGTACATTGTCCCCTTGTACATTCACGATATCTTGCGTTGAGTAGGTGTTGAGCGTTGCTGTTGCGGCTACGCTTTTCGTGCCTGCTATCTTGACCGCCTCGCCGGTTGAGCCGTAGATATTGATATTGATGGTACCGCCGGTCATGGTGAAGTTACCGGTGTTCTCTACGGACGTGTCGTCGGTCTTCAGATCGACCTGAATACCGTCGTCTCCATAGCCGCTGAGATTGAGCACACCGCTCTCCATGGAGAAATACTGGTTGCAGTTGATAGCATCTTTGACCGCCGAATAGACGTTAATGGTGCAGTTCTTCATCTCAATGTACTCGCCGGCTTTGATGGCGTGGGCGTAGTTGCCATAGACATTGAGTGTGCCGTAGCCCTTGAATTGGATGTGCCCCTTGCAGTAGAGCGCGCCTTTCCAGGCATCGACAGCGGTGGAGGTACCGTCTTTGAGGGTGCTCGTCGTGCCGGTTTTGGCACTTATCTCAATACGCTTGCCGTTCTGAATGTCTATCGCCGGACCGGTCGGGTTGGTGATAGAGACGCCGAAAAGCTCGACCGTCGCCTTGTAGGTGCCGTTAAAAGTGAACGAGCCGTCCGTGGTAGTGCCATAGAGGCCGTAGGTAATCTCATTGACAGCCGCACTCGCCGTTGAAGTAACCGTCACATCTCCGCCGCTGACGGAGGCAGTGATATAATTCTTGATGTCATTACTAACCACTATTGCCGCCGAAGAGCCGTTATAGGTCACTTTGACATAACTGGTCGTGTCAGAGGTATAGGAGACCTGTGCGTCAATGTACAAAGGAGCAATGTACAAAGTACAAAGGATTGCTACTAATATCTTTTTCATTTCAGTACAATGGTTTGCGTGTTGTTACCTTGTTTAATTACGTACGCGCCCGCGGGAAGCGTCCGGGCGGTTTCCATGAGGTCTCCGAACGTCCCGAGCGATACTCCCGTCATCGAAAAAGCAGTCACAGGCCGCTCCGCATCCAGCACCCGGCCAAGAGCCGATACCGTACTGCCGTCCTTGGAGAACTGCATATTCGCCAGGTCGGTCAGCGTGAAAGAGGCGGTGCCGGCAGTGTTTGTCACTTGGAGCGAGGAGCCGCTGACGGCAAGCGTCAGGTCCGACACATCCATCACCGTAGATGTCCCGCCGGTGTTGGTGAACACCAGATAAGGATAGTCCGCAGCCTGCGCCATGAGAGAACATAACGCTACTGCCAATACAAACAGACTTCGTTTCATATCATATCATTTAAACGGTTGGTTATCTAAAATCGGTTGCAAAGGTACTGCTTTTTCCGCATATCTGCGTTACATAAAAATGGGGAAATATTAGCAAAAAGGCGTATTTTATTTGGTAGTATGAAAAAAAAGTACTATCTTTGCAGCCGATTATTAGCAAAAAGGCACTTATGGAAAATTACAGCCAACACCCTATTCATTTCCAAGAGCACATTGACCGTCAAGGGGTCGTAGTGACCGAAGTGAAGTCTCTTCCGAGCGGCGAGAGACCCTTTCAGTCGGACAATCTGGTCATCGGAATCTGTCTGGAGGGCAGAGCCGATTTCATGTACGACCTGCTGCCACGTTGGTTTGAGCGGCACGATGTAGGCGTGACGCTGCCGAACCATATCTTCTCCTACAGCACCGTCTCTCCGGACTACCGCGCCACCCTGATTATTATATCTCCCGCCATGTACAAGGGGCTTATTCACCGCGAGTCGTTCATCGACTACCAGAAATACCACAACCATCCGGCTCTCACGCTGACGGAAGAGCAGTTCGTCCATGTACACGACATCGTACAGGTACTCCGGCATTTATGCGAAATCGAACATCCGAGACGTGCGGCCATGCTCGAAAACATGTTGGATATATTGTTTTACGCGCTCACGCGTTACAGGGGGGAGAAGACTGCGACAACCGCCAACACCCGTGGCGAACAACTGTTCAACCAGTTCTACGACCTGCTGCTGACACACTATAACCGCCATCACACGTTAATCTGGTACGCCGAACAGCTCCATCTGACTCCCAAACACCTCTCGCTGAGCATCCACCGCACGACCGGCAAGACGCCGAGCGAATGGATCGCGGAGATGCTGACGGAGCAGTCCAAACGGCTGTTAGACACCCACCGAGACATGACCATACAGCAAGTGGCATATGAATTAGGGTTTACGGAAAACGCCACGTTCTGCTACTTCTTCAAACGGCAGACAGGGATGCGTCCTTCAGAATACAGGAAGCGGAAAGAGTAAATTCTTAATAATTTCTTTCATTTTGTTAGCAAAAAGACATATTTGCTTGCATAATCTGTAATTTTAGTGTATCTTTGCAGTCAATTAAACTATTCGACCATCCTAAAGGTATTAGTTATGAGATATTTGCATGTATTCTTTTCAGCAGCAATAACATGCCTGTTATTCGCGAGCTGCTCCGGCAATGACGCCGAAGAAAGCAGTTCCGGCAGCGCCACCAACACAGCCACCAACTACGGCGACGACACTTCGGATTTCGTATCCGACTACAGTGTGAGTTCCACTATCCATATCGTCTGGAGCGGCACGAGTGCTACCGTGACAGGCAGTGCGGATGGCGTGACGGTAAGCAACAGCAACGGCTATGTGAGCGTGAGCTCCACAGCCAAAAACATCGAGTACGCCGTGAGCGGCGAGGGTACCGGTCAGCTGAGTATCTACAGCGACTACAAATACCAACTCTCGTTCGAAGGGCTGACACTGAGCTGCTCCGACGGTCCGGCCGTCAACAGCCAGAGTTCGAAGACCTGCTACGCCGTCATCAGCGGCACCAACACGCTGACGGACGGTTCGTCGTACGCATCAAGCACCGAGGATCGCAAGGCGGCTTTCTTCAGCGAGGGACAGATTTGCTTCTCCGGTTCGGGCACGCTGAACGTCACGGGTAACTACAAACACGCCGTAGCGAGCGACGACTACATCCGTCTATGCTCGGGCACAGGAAGCATCAACCTGACAGCTAACGGCAGCGACGGTCTGCACGCCAACGACGGTATCATCATCAATGACGGCACACTGACCATCCATGCTGCGGGCGAAGGTATCCAGTGCGACACCTCATCCGTCGTCATCACCGGCGGCACCGTCCATGTGACCAGCGGCGAAAAAGGTATCTTAGCGTACGGCAATATAGAGATAAGCGGCGGCACCATCACCGCCATCTGCAGCGGTTCGTCCAGCAGCAGCAATACGCCTGAAGGCATTGAGGCAAAGGGCACCATCACCATCAGCGGCGGCTATATCTATGCGCAGGCATATGACGACGCCATCAATGCGGCAGGCGATCTGACTATCTCCGGCGGTTATGTGATGGCCTACTCTACCGGCAATGACGGTCTGGACGCCAACGGCAACTGCTATATCAAAGGCGGCGTGGTCTATGCCATCGGTGCTTCTTCGCCCGAGGTGGCATTGGATGCCAATACCGAAGGCGGCAAGACGCTGTATGTACAAGGCGGCATGCTTGTCGCTATCGGCGGTCTGGAGAACGGCGCGAGTCTGAGTCAGACCTGCTACTCCACTACAGCCAGCACCAACACCTGGTACGCACTGAGCGGAGATAACGGGACCTTCGCCTTCAAGACCCCGAGCAGTTTGAAGACAACCACCATGGTAGTTTCCACCTCCGGTTCCACCAGTCTCAAATCCAGCGTGAGCGCCAGCGGAAGCAGTATCCTGAACGGCTACGCCTACTCCGGCGCAAGCGTTTCGGGCGGCAGCAGCGTGACGCTGAGCAGCTATACCGGCGGTAATGGCGGAGGTCCCGGAGGAGGTCCCGGAGGCGGAGGCCGGCCGGGAGAAAGGTAATTGGAGATTTGACATTTGAGATTTGACATTTGACATTTGAGATTTATGAAACGAGTTATCTATATTTTCGGCTGCCTGCTGATAGCAGGTACGGCGTTGGCGCAGAGTCTGCTGACGCCGGAGCAGTTAGCCAAACGCGAGCGTCGCAAGAACCTGACCGTCAAGGAATGGAACACCGACGACAGGACCAAGACCCGCTGGCTGGACCGCATCAAAGTGTATGATGCACAGGGCCGGTGCGTAGAAGAAATCGAATACGCCACCTACGGCCAGAAATGGCGCGTGACGAGTACGTATGACGACGTGACCGGCAAGGTAGTGGAGGAAGTGGAATACAACGACCGCAACCGCCCTTACCGTATCCGCAAATACGAGTGGAATGCAGACGGCACCAAAGCCAAGCAGTACAACTACCTGCCGAACGGCAAGCTGTACAGCGTAAAGGTGTATGAGTATATATTCAGTGACAAATAGTCGAAAGTCGAAAGCAAAAAGTCGAAAGCAAAAAGTCGAAAGAAGTTGAAAAGTGGAAAGTTAATAGAAGATAGTCTTTCACAATTTTCTCCCATTAGCCTGAGCGAGATGGAGAGCGTAAAACTGATGAACCGCATTGACACCAAGTATGCGGTTCCGCTGGGCGTTCTGCCTTCTATATTGGAGATGGCAAAAGAGGACTATTTTGCGCAGGAGATAGACGGCAAGCGGATAGCGACCTACGACACCATGTACTACGACACAGCGGACATGGACATGTATATCCGCCACCACGACCGGCAACTGGTACGCCAGAAGATCCGCGTACGGCAGTATGTGGACAGCCACCTGACGTTCTTAGAAATCAAGCGCAAGAACAACAAAGGGCGCACGAACAAGAAACGTATCGCCGTACCGGGCTTCGACATCACCGCCGACACGCAAAGCGTGCTCAAGCACAAGAAGAAAGAGGACGAGCCGCTGACCGTAGCGCAGTTCATCAGACTCAAGAGCCGTTATACATGGGAGAGTATCACACCGCATCTTTGGACCAAGTTCCACCGCATCACGCTGGTGAACAAAGCGAAGACCGAGCGTCTGACGATTGACCTGGATTTAGTATGGGACAATGTGGTAAGCGGCGAAGTGAAGAGTTTCCAGGACCTGGTAATCGTAGAGCTCAAGCGGGACGGCAACGTGCCTTCACGCATGACGGATATCATGCTTGCCCTCCGCATCCATCCGTTCAAAATCAGCAAGTACTGCATCGGCACCGCACTGACGACACCGGGGCTGAAAAAGAACCGGTTCAAGAAGAAGATACGAAGTATCGTTAAACTGTTAAATTGTTAAACTGTTAGAATATGTTATTCCAAGTTGATTTAGCCAACCCGACGTTGGAGTTCCTGGCGGATGATCCGAGTATCGCCGCCCGTTTCGGCACCAGCGACAGTATCTCGTATGTCATGCACAACATCGCCGACTTTCTCGGCGTGAGCGAGAACCTGATTACCATGCCGCTGATGTTTTTGTTCAACCTGTTAGTGTCGTGGGTTCTGCTCTATGGTGTGTATTTCCGTTACAGCCGCCGCCGCGACTATTATGTGCAGTTTATGCTGTTCTCCAGCGGCATGTTCCTGCTGCTCTGGCTGATGCAGATACTGGACATCCAGACAGGCTTTGTACTCGGTCTGTTCGCCATCTTCGGTATGATCCGTTACCGTACGGAGACCGTACCGATGCGCGAGATGAACTATATGTTCCTTATCATCGCCGTGTCGGTAATCAACTCGCTGAGCCTCAAAGCCGACGGCTTGGCTTGGTACCTGCTGCTCATCGCCAACGTCATCATGATCTGCATGGCTTGGGGTTTCGAGCTGTGGAACGGCCGCAAGCATGAATCGACCAAGATTGTCCTCTATGAGAAGATAGAAAACATCAAGCCGGAGAACCGCGCAGCGCTCATCGCCGACCTGGAAGAGCGCACAGGGCTCCACGTGACCGACGTGGAGATCGGACATATCGATTTCCTGCGCGACGTAGCGTACATCAAAGTGACCTACCCGCTAGAGAAAGGCAAGACAGTCAACAGTATAGACCAAATCACGAAGTTCAAATGAGACCGCTAACGCTAAAAGAGCAAAGAACGCTTACATGGTTCGCTAAAAGACAAAAGACTATTCTGCTACTCGTCCTCCTTTTTGCAGCTATGCCGAATGCATGGGCATGGGAATATAACAGAGAAGGCGCCACTACCGAGCACAATGTCCAGACCCGCGTGGGATTCGAGTTCAGCAAGAAATGGAACTGCGGCGTAGCGTTGCATGTATCGGAAGAGCTGCGTTTCTCCCTGTACGACCATGAAACAGGCACCAACGCCAAGAGCGTAGCCGTGGACAGCACCTCCGGCGCCTCATTCAACAGGTCGTACACCACCCTCTCGCTGAGTTATTCGCCGATTCAGTACGTGAAGTTTGACGCCGGATACACCTTCCGGCTGTTGGGAAGCAAAGACTGGAGCGACGCCAACGAGTTCCTGCGTCACCGTGTATTTTTCGGCGTGACAGGTTCCTACAAGACTACATACGCCAAGATTTACATACGCGAGCGGGCGTTGGTGGACATGCGTACCGACAGCGTCAACACCGCAGAGAAGAACCGGAACAACTGGCTGCTGCGCAGCCGTATAGGCACCGACTTCCTGATACCGGGCAAGCCGGTCAAGCCTTATGCCTGGGTGGAGCTGGAGAACACCCTCAACACCCCCGAATACCAGCAGAAAAACGGACAACAGTTCATCAGCCGCGTACGTACGCAAGCAGGCGTCAAATGGCGCGTGAGCCGGCTGAGCAGTCTGGATTTCTACTACCGGTTCACCTACGGCTACGACCGCGACATAAACATCACGAAGAACAAAGGAAATATCGAACTGACCGAAGAGACACTATATCAGCACTCTTTCGGCGTGAGCTACCATATTGATTTATAAATCATTGTGCAGCAACCGTCCGTTCCACGGCACGCAAGACCGGTTCGATGGACGGGGGTGTTCCGACCGCTTGGATCATCCACTCTTTCGGGGTGAGGCGGCCCAGACGATAGATTCGCGCATACTCCTGCGCGAATTCTTTTTGGGTCTTATACTGCGCAAGGTGCTCCTCCAACTGGTACTGCACGATATGCCCGAGGGGATAGTTGGGCAGATACATCGGCGAGTTGACCATATGGCTGTAGATAGCCAGCAGGATGCAGTCATGCTCGCCGAGAACGGGTTCGTAATAGGTGTTCCATACGTCACGGGCAATCTGCATCACCGCCTCGCATAGCTGCCGGGGCGTAGCCTCCTGATGCGCGTAGATCCATTGCCACATCGCCATATCCACCAGACTCACTCCCATAATCTCGTACATTGACCAGAACTGGTCGAGCACTTCGTCCTGCGCCATTTGACCGTTAGCCATCCGCCCCTGCGGCAGGAGCTGCAGGTCACGGTGCTGCCAGATGAAGGCGGAAGCCTCCGTATAGGCGGTGTTGGGAACACCGGAGAGCATATAATGGTCGATGAAATACATGTCCAGAATCTGCTCTACGCAATGCCCGAACTCATGGACGGCGATGTTATAGCCTTTGTAATCCATGCCGGAGGCGGGAATACGGGTACGCAGCCGGGCCTCCTCCTTACGGCCGAGGCAGGGCCAGGCGTGTCCTGAACCGCGTGCCGGTTCAACCGCTATATGGCTTGCTATCTCCTGCGCTTCCCCTGCGTCAAAGCCCATGCGGGTCAGCAGGCGCGGCATGTCCGCCGCAAAAGCCTTTGCTTCCGGATAGAGCTTGCGGGTCTGCGCCGTCAGTCCGTCTTCGTCCAGCGAGGCGCGCGCCTTGAAGCCGTCGTACCATATATCGTAGGGACGGAGGTCACGTCCCAGACGCTGCCGGATGACAGAGGCCACCTGCTGCACCTGCGGCGAGGCCAGCAGCGCACGGAAGAGGCTGTCCAGCTCCGACGCCGGCATCTCCACATCGCCTTCGAAATTACGGATGACAGCCGTGGGCGCCTCCGGGCAGTATTTATCCTCCTCGAAGAACGCATGGGCAGAGGCGAGGATACGCTCATAACGCGTGTAAGGCTCATGCGCATCGGCCGACCGGTCACAGGAATAAGGCTTCCAGAGGTAATCGGGGTTATTGACGGCAGCCTGCGGAATCGTCTGCGAGACGATACGCTGCATGACTTGGTAGATCATCTCCTGTTTCTCGATGCCGTTCTGAGCACCATAGAGCGCTTTGAGTTCGTCGCGGAGGTTCCAATGAGAAAGGAGGATCTTATCGTCCGGCCATAACTGACGGCCGTCCTCCGTACGGATATTGCCCATGTAGATATTATAATCCGCTATATAGTTCTCCGCATCAGCCAGGGCTTGCGCGAGCTGCGCCTTGACGGATGCCGGCACGCGGGCGGTGAAGGCATCTCCCAGACGCGCCATTGCCCACTCCTGACGCGTCCAGTGACGGCCGAGGGTGTTCTTCTCCTCCAGCGTGTAGTGCGGGAAATTGAGAATCGTGAGGAACGCCAGTTTATTGGCAAACATATCATCCGAGAAATGCGCCATCGGGCTGTAGCCGGACATGATCCAATCAGGGGTGAGCGGCTCGGTGGCGTCGGTGAGCTGGGTAGGACGAAGGAGCTCCACCGTCAGCATGTCCGCCGACTGATAGCAGTTCTCCAACACGCGGCTGAGCGACTCAAAAAGCGCCACGCGCTCACTATCCGTGGCACAGGTGTTCTCCTGAACAAAAGTAAGGAAGTCCTGGTCCGAACCATCCTGAGGCGTCCAAAGGGCTCGGACTTGTTCTGCTCCGCGAGTCATTGTCATAGTACGTTGGTTGTTTGAGGTACACGACACCAGGGCACAAAAAGCACCCAGGGTCATCAAAAGAAACGATTTCTGAGCCATAGTTCTGCAATTTGCGCACAAAGTTACGAAAATTCTTGCATATATGCAAAAAAATTAGTACTTTTGCAGCCGTTATGAAACGATTTCTCTGTTTAGTAGCCGTATTTATGGGATGTGTATGCGCTTTTGCGCTGCCGCATTATGAGTTGGCCTACCGCCTGAGCGGTTCAGGCGCGATGATCATGCCGGACGGCAAAGTGGATCCGTTCATCCAACGGCCTGTCTTGGGCGGCCAGTTTGCCGTGGAGTTTCTGCCAACGGGCAGATGGCACTGCCTGCAGCAGTGGAACAACGCCTCTATCGGTGTGGGAGCCAGCTACATGAACCTGGGCAACGAGGCCAAGTTAGGCTCTGCGATCGCGGCATACGGGTATATGAACCAACCGTTTTATAACGGCAGACATTTCGGTATAGGTCTGAGGCCGGCAGTCGGTCTGGCAGCAGTGACAAAACGGTATTCCAATACCTACGAGGGCAAGGCCATTTACCACGACCACGAAGGCGCCAACTGGTCTATCGGTTCGGTGCTGAACGCCTATCTGACGCTGGAGCTGTATATGGATTTCCCTATCAAAGACGGCTGGACGATTACTATGGCCGGAGGATGGCATCATATGAGTAACGGCAGTATCATGCACCCTAACGCCGGCTACAACCTCTTCGGCGGCGAGTTAGGCGTGAAGTATCATCCCCATGTACAAAGGGACAATGTACAATGTACCAAGGACTTGGCGGACACGGCACGTATCTACCGCGCTCCGCAGCCCGATGTGCCACGCAAGCTGTATGACGGTGTAGAGAAAAAATGGGCAGTAGAAATCAGCGCTACCGGCGGTCTCAAACAGAACTATTACGCAGATAACCAGAACGGTCAGCGTTTCTATGGTGTGGCTACTCTCAAAGCGGCGGCGTACTGGGTACCGGTGAGCATCTTCCGTCTCGGAGCCGGTGTGGATGCGTTCTACGACGGCTACTATAGTGCGGTGAATGATGAGTTCAAAGACGCGAACCCGGGTGCGCCCGTAACGTATTTCGGGAAGACGTATCTCAAAGAAAGCAAGGTGGAGAACTGCTTCCGCGTAGGTGTGAGTCTCCAGCCGGAGTTCGTCATCGGCAACCTGACAGCCGGTATCCATGTAGGCTTCTATGTGTTTGACCCGGTGAAGAACCTGGAGCCGTACACCGGCAAGAAATCGTTTGACAAAGGCAAAGGTGCGAAAGAGATGGACGAAGCCGGCACACCGCTCAACCGCGGTATCTTCTATACCTACGATTTCACTGACGCCAGCAACTACCAGGACGGCTGGTGTTACATGCAGTTTGTGCTCAAATACCACGTATTGGACCACCTGTTTGTACAGCTGGGACTGAAGACCCACGGCGTGCGGGCAGAGTTCATCGACGCCGGTATAGGTGTAGCTTTCTAAAGTTTAATCAGCTGGTCTTCCAGCATATAGACCTGCTCCAGAGGGATGCCGTGATCTACCAACTGGCGTCTGTCGGGACGAAAGAGCGCATAGAACTCCTTGGGTCCCTTGCACATCTGCCGCGCCTGGCGGTAATACTCAAACGCCATCATCCTGTCGCCTTGCAGCAAAAGGCAGTGGGCGTAATTGATGTAGTCCAGCGGAGACTGACTGCCCTCCCGCAGCTGGTTCAGCAGCCATTTGGCGGCGGCGTCAATATGATTCCACAGCAGGTCCATGTGACCGATAGAGAGATAGATGATAGCCATATGGCTGGCGCGTTCGGACGAATCACCGATGAGCGCAGCGTAGATCCATGTATCCGGCAGAATAGCGATAATCCCCTGCATATACTCCTGTTCCGACGCAGGGACCCATGACATAACCCCCTCCATGTCGTTCGTCTCTCCCGTCAGCTCCAACAGGTTTTGCAGCTCCTCCGGCAGGTCCTCTATCTTCACCTCTCCCGAGGCGATACTCTCCCGCCAGTTGTTCTTGACGGAACGTACGAGCGCACAAAGCGTCTGGAAAGCCTGCTCGCCTTCATCGCCCATCTCCGCTACGGCCTCCATAAACGCGTTCTGCAAATCAGGGAAGAAATCAATACGGACATCATAGTGCGCCAGCAAAATCAACACATTCGCCAGACATTGCTCCGCCACCACATCGTTATCCACATTGATACCCTCGATGAGCACCATCATCGCCTGTTCGTTAAAACACTCGCGGATATTCTTCGCCAGCGAGGCTACCGCCATCAGCGCCACCGACGCGCGGTCGGGGTCGTTGAGCACGTCATGCAACCAGACAATATCCGCCTCCTTGAACTTCAGACAGGAGGAGAAATATTGCATCACAGATTGCGGGTTGTCCTGATTGAAGCCGTGCATCCGGGGCGAGAGACCGCGTTTGAGACGGATAGCTACGTATGCCGCATCCACCAGCCTGTAGGTATCGCCGGTCAGCGCATCGAGCGTCTGCTCGCGTTGCGGGTCATCCGACGTCAGCCACTCGGAAAAGAGCGTATTGTAATGCGAGCGGATATCCTCGTACGCCTGCTCAAAAGGGTTGTCGTCACCCAGTTCGTTGAGCCAACTGCGCACAATAACCAGAGCATGCTCGATCATGCGCTCGCCCAACGCCCGCTCAATGGTCATTATCTGATCTTCAATCGTCTGTGCCATAATCAGATTTCCTCCCGGATGAGGTAGTCGTTGCGGCTGGGGCTGTTACGGATGACCAGTTCTGCCAAGAATCCCGCCAGGAAAAGCATACAGCCCAAAATCATCATCAGTATAGCAATGTGGAAATACGGATTGACGCCCACTAACATCGCCGGTACACCGTTCGAGAGCGCGTACAGTTTCATGCCCCCCACCACGATGACGGCAATAAATCCGATGAAGAACATCAGACTGCCCACCAGCCCGAAGAAGTGCATCGGCTGTTTGCCGAACTTATTGAGAAACCACAGGGTCATGAGGTCCAGATAGCCGTTCACGAAACGGTTGAGACCGAACTTGGAGGTGCCGAACTCGCGCTTGCGGTGTTGCACCACTTTCTCGCCGATTTTGGTGAAACCGGCGTTCTTAGCCAGATAGGGGATATAGCGGTGCATCTCGGAGAAGACCTCGATATTTTTCACCACCTCCCGGCGATAAGCCTTCAGCCCGCAGTTCATATCATGGAGCCGGATGCCCGTGACATAACGCGCCGTAGCGTTGAATAGTTTGGAGGGCAGGTTCTTGGTCAACTTATTGTCATAACGCTTCTGCTTCCAGCCGCTGACGAGGTCAAAACCGTCCTCCTTGATCATGCGGTAGAGCTCCGGTATCTCGTCCGGGCTGTCCTGCAGGTCCGCATCCATAGTGATTACCACATCGCCTTGCGCCGCCTTGAAACCGCAATACAGCGCAGCCGACTTACCGTAGTTCCGGCGGAAACAGATGCCGTGAACGGCTTTGTCGGTAGTTTGCAGACTCTTGATTACCTCCCAGGAGGTATCGGTAGAACCGTCGTTGACAAAAAGGATCTCATAGGAGAACCGGTGCTCTTTCATCACCCGCGCAATCCATTCGTACAGGTGGGGCAGCGACTCCGCCTCGTTGAAAAGAGGTACAATGATTGATATATCCATCTTATTTATGATTTACATTACAGTATTCTTTCAGCCGTTGCAGCGCCTGTGCGAGCACCTCATGCGAGGTAGCGAGATTGATACGGATATATTTCTCGCCGCCGTACATCTCCGAGGGGTTGAAGAGCACATGCCCTTTCTTTGCCAGGTCGCAGCAGAACTCCTCCGCCGTCATTCCCATCGCCGCTATGTTCACCCACGCCAGGTAGGTTCCCTCCGTCTCATGGAGCAGCAACATCGGCAGCTCGGCATGGAGGAAATCGCGCAGGTAGCAGAAGTTGCCATAGACATATTCGTTCAACTCGTCCAGCCATGCCTCCGACTCGTTGTATGCCGCTACTTGCGCCACCAGGCCGAAGGGGTTCAGGCCGTTCACCTCATGCACCTCCAGCGCATGGTTGATCTGCGCAAAGAGTTCTTTGTTCGGCACAAAAATGTTCGCGCAGAGCAGGCCGGCGATGTTAAACGCCTTGCTGGCCGAAGTGCAGACGCAGAAATCGGTGTCGTTGATTACGATGGACGCAAACGGTGTGTACGCATGACCGGGAAAGGCGAACTCGCAGTGGATCTCATCAGAGATGACATACAGATGCTCCCGCCGCATGATAGCCGCCAGCCGTTCCAACTCCTCGCGGCTCCACACACGGCCTGTGGGGTTATGGGGGTTGCAGAGGAGGAACACATCCGCCTCTTGGGCCTTCGCCTCCACGTCCGCCCAGTCTATCTCAAAGCGGTTGTCACGCAGCACTAACGGCGACGCCACTAACTCGCAGCCCATGTTCTCGATGCACGAGAAGAAGCAGTTATACGCCGGCGTGAATGTGAGAATCCGAAGCGGCGTGCACTTGCATTTGCGGGTCTGCAGCGCCGCAAAGATCGCCGAGATAGCCGGCACCACAGCGGTCGTATAAAGCAGATTGTCACGGTTGATACCCGTCCAGCCGTGGCGGCGGCTGAACCACGACGCTACTGCGTCATAATTGGCCTGAGGCACGATGGAATAACCAAACACGCCATGATCCAGACGGCGTTGCATCGCCTCACGGATAGGTTTGGCGGCTTTGAAATCCATGTCGGCAATCCATAACGGCAACGTGCCGGCTGCACACTCCGAATCCCATTTATAGCAGTCGGAGCCTTTACGATTTACATATTCAAGCATTCTTCAAAGGTATAGTTTTTCTCTTCTACATCCGACGGGAGGTAACCCATCGCCTCTTTCGCTTTCTCCTGCGGGAAAGTGAAATACGTGCAGACGCATTCGCATAGCAACTCGCCTTCCGCACTGTAAATCTCCCCTTGCACGAGCGCGATATTGCGACGCATCTCTTTCAGATACGCACGCAGTTTGATATATTCCTGCAGGGTGGAGACGGGTTTGTGGTACCGCATCTCCATCTTCGCCGTCACTCCGGCGGTCTTCAGTTTGTGGAACACCACCCATCCGCAGACCTCGTCCAGCAACACCGCCTGGATACCGCCGTGCAGGGTGTTGATCCAGGACTGGTGGTTCTTGGTCGGCTTCCAGATGGAGATGATATCCTCTCCGTCCTCGAAGAACCGCATCCGGGTACCTATCGGGTTCGTCGGACAACAGCCGAAACAGTTGTATTCGGGCATGGTTGTCCAAGGGTTGATGATCCGTTTCATTAGAAATTAAATTTAGTCATCAATTGTACGCGGTGGTTGGTAACCCAATGCAGGCCGCTCTTTGCCAAGCCGTCTGCGCCTAAGTCCTTGCCGTACTGCACGGAGGTAATCTCATACTCGCAGCCTATCTGGAATTTACCTACGGTATAAAGCAAGGTCGGCGACATACGCCACATCCGGTTCATGTTGTTCGCACGCGGGTAATAGAGGTCCAACTTCCCGTCGCCGTTCGCATCAATGATATGCTCTTTCGTTCCGAAATTACGGATATATCCGGCAAAGAGGATTCCCTGCAGCTTCTGCGGGTGCTTGGTCTCCTGCGCACCCACTTTGCCGCCATAGACGATGCTCACCCAGGAAGAAGAGGTGCGTGTCGGAGTGTATTCCCACGAGCCATCGGCATTCACTTTCTTTACGCCATAACCGCCGTTGAGGTTCATATGCTCTCCGGCTTCGGCAAAGATCGTCTTGGCTTTGATGGAGAACTCCCCTTTCTTATATTGCAGGTAGAGGAAAGGCGAAGCGGTGGTAATACGGTCGGAGACCTTGATAGCCAGATCTTTGCCGTCAGTCCCTTTTATCGGATTGCCGGCGGCATCGAGCGCCACTCCTATATGTCGCGGACAGATGCTCAATACATCTGCTCCGGCACGCAAGAGGAATCCGTTGGTGTGGAAATTCAGACCGAGGTATGCTTCGGGAGTCTTGGAATACGCGATATACTCTGCGGATTGGCCGTCCGGGCCGATGGAGTAATACTGCATTTGCCAGATGAGAGCGCCCGTGAGGGTGAAATACTTACCGAGGCGCGCATCCATCTTCACTTGCGGCGTACGGGAAAAAGGTCCGAAAGGTGCGCCGGAGTTCAGCGCAATAGCATCGCACAGGTCCGCCGCCATGGGGTGCCAGGCCTGACCCAAAAGCAAGTCCACGCGCGCGTAATCCTTATCATTCATGCGCAAGCTGTCCCACGCAAGCGTCATATAAGCCTGGCGGAGACGAAACTGGGCGGTTCCGGACAGCTTGTGCGTGCCGCTCCCCACGCCGTTCAGACCCGCGTAGAAATCCGCTTCTATCTTACCGCCGAACTCTGTACTACGCCATTTGTAACCCTCTATATTCAAGCCTACACGGGTTGTCAGGGAGAGGAAACGGAAGGTAGAAACGGCGTTGAGATCCTGAAGCAATGCGGGATCGTCTGTCTTGTTCCAGTTCTCGTCTTTGGGCTGGTAGTTATACAGATCACCTGTTCCGGAGATTGACTCACGGCTGTCATAGGCAAAGTAGTTACGGATAAATCCATACGGCTTGAAATGCTGTTTCAGATGCGACTTGACAGCCTCTCTCTTCTGCTGCTTGACCTCCGTATCCTGCGCAGAGACAGCCATGCTGCATACCGCGCAAAGGACGATGATGACGATTCGGTTTCTCATAACTTACTTAAACGGGAAAAGCAACAACACGGCATACGACAGGGCCACACCCACCAGACCGATGATAAGACCTACTTTCACCATGTCGTTGGTTTTGATCAGACCCGTGGAACAAGCGATGGCGTTCGGCGGCGTAGAGATCGGCAGAAGCATCGCAAACGAAGTGGAAGCGGCTACGCATACCAACAGTGTGGTCACACCTCCGAAAGCACCCAGTTGCTCGCTCATGGCTGTTCCTACCACCGCCAGAATCGGCACCAGCAAGTTGGCTGCCGAGGAGTGGGAGATGAAGTTGGATAGCAGCCAT
Organism: uncultured Bacteroidales bacterium; assembly: GCA_902774995.1. Classification (GTDB taxonomy): domain Bacteria; phylum Bacteroidota; class Bacteroidia; order Bacteroidales; family Paludibacteraceae; genus Colicola. The sequence continues at coordinate 21,898 of CACYKR010000005.1, forward strand.
CCTAACACACCGGCAATAATCAGTACGGCGATAGCCGACCAGCTGCCGAACGGGATAGACTCTACCAACGCTGCCGCCAGACCGGTTTTATTAAGGGCTGTTCCGATAGCAAAACCACCGGCTACCATCCAGAGCACATGCCAGTCGATCTTCGAGAAATCATCGCGGGTGAAGACACCCGTCAATGCGAAGACGGCAAACGGGATGAGGGCTACCACATTCGAGTTCAGGTGAGTCAGCTCACCCGTCATCCACAGCAAGATGGTAGCGATGAACGTAACGGTTACTACCCAGAATTTCCAATCCATCTCGTGGTGCTCGTCCGGGTTGATGACGATCTTCACATCCTTGGCCTTGAAGGGGAAGAGGAATTGCAGCAGCCACCATGCGAAAAGAATCATGATTACCACTATCGGTACAAAACGGACCATCCAGGCGGCGAAACCGATGTTGATATCCATGGCGGACAGCTGACCGATGGCGATGGCGTTTGGAGGTGTACCGATAGGGGTACCCAGACCGCCGATGTTAGCAGCAATAGGGATAGCCATAGCCAGACTCACACGCCCGCCGCCATCTGCCGGCAGTGTCCGTAACACAGGCGCCAGGAAAGCTAACATCATAGCCGCCGTAGCCGTATTACTCATGAACATGGACATCACGCTGATGAGCGTCAGGAAACCTAACAGCACCCATTTCGGGTTGGTGCCGAAAGGCTTCAGCAGCACGCGGGCAAGGACCACATCCAGGCCTACTTTGCTGGCGGTGATAGCCAACACAAAGCCGCCCAGGAAAAGCATGATAATAGGATCGGCAAATGCCGCCATCAGCTCACGGAAATTGACCAGAGAACCCATCTCCGGATTGGTCAAACCCTTGTTGGAGACCGCCAGAAGCAGGAACACAATGGACGAAACAGAGGTTGCCCAAGCCGGGATAATCTCAAACATCCACATCAGCGCAGCGTAACAGAAAATGGCGATGGTGCGCTGCTGAACCACCGTCAGACCGTCTATGCCGAAAAAGGAAGCCGGCACAAACCACATGAACAATACCACCGCTACCGTCAGCGGGGCTAAGATATATGTTCTGATATTAAAATTCTTCATCAATTATCAATTATAAATTCTCAATCCTCCAATATCCATTTACCGTTTTCAATCCTGTACTTATTGGGATTGGCCAAATGGTGAATACGGCGTTCGTATCGTTCACCGCCTTCATAAGCGGTTGTCACAAACTTGTGAATAATCTCCAGAGCCTTGTCGGGAGCCACGCTGCCTGCCGGCAGGCAAAGGACGTTGGCGTTAAAGAAACGGCGCGCGTTCTCCGCCAGACGGACCTCCCAACAAACCGTGGCACGCACGCCCGGATGGGTGTTGGCTGCCATGCTCATGCCGTTGCCGGTGAAGCAGAAACCGATACCCAAATCGCATTCGCCTTTCTCAATGGCGGTGGCCATCGGATGCGCGAAATCAGGGAAATCACAGTTGTCCATCGAGTGACAACCGAAATCTATTACTTTTGCGCCTTCGCGCTCCAGAAACAGTTGAATCATGGACTTCAAACCAAAACCTGCGTGGTCACTTGCCATCGCAATGGTCATTTCATTGATTGGTTTCATAAGCGTATTGGATTAAAATTATTCTTTATTGCAGACATTTGTCCAGAGCTGTTTTCAAGGCCTCTTTGTCCAGATGCTGGCCGATGAACACCAGCTTCTGCATCCGGTCGCCGTACTGTTCGTCCCAGTCTTTGCGCAGCTGTGCGTCGTCCGCCATGAGTTGCATCAGCTCCTCTTTCGGCATCGTGGCGAACCACTCTCCCGCCTTGCGCAGGTTGAACTGACGGCCGGCTTGCTCGAACAGATAGCACATGTCGTACTCCTCGGCGAAATAGCACATGCCTTTGCACCGCAGCACGTTCTTCGGCCAGTGAGCCGCCACGAACTCGTCAAAGAGCCCCAGGTCAAACGGCTTGCGCGCGTAATATACATAGGTGTCAATGCCGAACTCCGCCAGGTGGTCATGCTCACTGTGTTCATGATCGTGGTCATGGTGATGATGCTCGTCCTCATCGTCATCATCATCGTCGTCATGATCGTCATGGTGATGATGAGCATCTTCTACCTCTTGTATCCAGGCGGCGGATGTGGCGGTGCGGTCGAAATCAAAGAGCCCCGTATGCAGAATCTTCTCGAAATCCACGTCGCAGTAGTTCGTCTCGATAATCTCCGCCTTGGGCTGGATAGCGCGGACGATGGCTTTGATATGTTCCAACTCCTCGGCGCTCACCTCCGAAGCCTTGTTCAGTAAGATGATATTCGAGAACTCGATCTGCTCGATCACCAGTGCCGCCAGATCCTCCTCTTTCGGTACATAATGCGCCAACTGCTCGCCTCCGTCAAACTCATCCCGCAGCCGCAGGGCATCTACCACCGAGCAGATACAGTCGAGTACCGGCAGGCCGTCCTGCGCAAACTGCGGTACCATCTGCGCGTACGAACAGAGTGTCTGCGCAATAGGTGCCGGCTCGCAGATACCCGAAGCCTCGATGACGATGTAGTCATAGGCTTTCTGGGCGGCCAGGTCGTGCAACTGGTTAATCAGGTCGGTCTGCAGCGTACAGCAGATACAGCCGTTCTGCAGAGCCACCAGCGAGTCGTTGTTCTGGCTCACTACACCGCCCTGCTGGATCAGCGACGCGTCGATATTCACCTCGCCGATGTCATTCACGATGACGGCGAAACGGATACCTTTGTTATTGGTTAATATACGGTTCAGCAACGTCGTCTTACCGCTTCCGAGATAACCGGTCAGCAGCAAAACAGGAATTTTTTGAATACTATTCATTCGTAATTCGTAATTTTTAATTCGTAATTTTTACTTTACGTACGCGGCATAGTCGCCGTAGTATTTTTCTACTAATTCTTTTTGTCCGTAGCGCTCGCAGGTCTGCAGCACATAGCCCAGAATAGCACCCTCGCGGCCGGCGGTGGACTCCATCGCACGGCGCTGCTCGCGGTTCAGCGAGGCTGCAAATCGCAGATACTCAACACTGTTCTGCGCTACTTTGTCCATGATAGCCACGGCCTTCTCGTCCTCGTGGAGGAAGAAATACAGCTGTGCCATCGAGGCGGACGTGTAGTCATACGGGATGTTATAGCCCGGCAACTGTTCCTCGGCGTAATCCAGAACCTCCAGTGCCTTCTCGCGCTGGTTCTCGCGGACAAGCTGTTCAGCCAACTGGGCGAACATCATCCGGTGCGTACGGCACATGCGCATGAGGTTCTCGTCGATATAGATTCCGGGGATATTCATATTGCCATATTTGAACTTGTGCATCATGTTCTCGTACATCTGCTCCGTGTTCACGCGCGGTTGTCCGTCGCGGCTGCGGGTCGGGGTGATGCGGTAAGCCAGACCCGTCAGTTCCATCCACGGCTCCAGGCCCAGATAGTAGTCGTTGCCCACGGTGGCGCAGAAATACATCGGCCGCTTCCACTGGTTGGTGGACAGCATCTCCATGATCATCATCTCCGAGCGCGTGTACATCCGTTTCTTCTTGAAAAGGATCTGCTCGCCTTCCGGTGTCTCCACAAAGAGCTGGTCGGACGGCAGATAGTTGTCGCCCTCGCGGGTCTTGGTACGCGGGTCGTCCGAACGCAGGAAATTAAAGGCTTTCTCTACGCTTATCGGCTGTCCCAGACGGTTATCGACACGCGCTATCTCGTTTGCTCCGGGCATGAAATCCTTGTACTCCCAGCTGATAGGCAATGCCGCCGACTCATAGTACGGACGCTTCATCTGCGAGATATACCAGTCGGTCTGGAGATACGACAGGTTGCAAACACGCTTGTCGGTCCCCTCGCCTTCTACCTCTTGGTTGTACCAGAGCGGGAAGGTGTCGTTGTCGCCGTTGGAGAACAGGATGGCGTTCTCCTCGCAGGACTTCAGATAGTTGGCGCCGAAGTCGCGGCAGCTGTACCGCTGACTGCGGTCATGGTCGTCCCAGTTCTGTTGCGCCATCAACGCCGGCACACCCAGACACACTAACGAAACAACAACAGCCACCATGGTTTGTATGCTTTCGACTTTCGACTTTCGACTTTCGACTAATCCGTTGATCCAATCAATGATACCTAACACGCCCAGACCGATCCAGATACAGAACGCATAGAACGAACCCGCATAGGCGTAATCACGCTCGCGAGGCTGGTAAGGTGTCTGGTTCAGATACATCACGATTGCCAGACCCGTCAGGAAGAACAGCAGGAATGTCAGCGTAAAGCTTTTCCAGCCCTCCGCCTTGCCGTCTTGGTCTTTCTTCCCGCACTGCCATACGATACCGAGGATACCTAACAGCAACGGGAGCATGTAATACACGTTATGTCCCTTGTTCTCTTTCAGTTCCGTCGGCAACAACTCCTGGTCGCCGAGCATCGCATTGTCGATAAACGGAATACCGCTGATCCAGTTGCCTTTGGTTATATCGCCGTAGCTCTGCAAGTCGTTCTGACGGCCTGCGAAATTCCACATGAAATACCGCCAGTACATGAAGTTCACCTGGTACCGGAAGAAGAAACGCATGTTCTCCGCAAACGTCGGACAATAGTCCGTCTTCTGCTGGCCGCAGTATTCGTAACGAACGCGTTTGCCTTTCACGTCCGCCCACTCTTTGTAGGCCTGCACATGGCTGCCTTGGCTCGAATACATACGCGGGAAAAGCATGCAGAACTGCGGCATGTACTGGTACGAAGTCTTGTACCCGGTAACGACGTATCTGTCTTTCTCGCCCTCTTTCTCCGGAGCCGGGGCGTACTGCGCATGACCTTGTTTCTCAACGGGTACGCACATGTTGCCTTCTACCCGCAACTCCACCGGAGCATTATACGTCTGGCCGTAGAACAAAGGACGGTCGCCGTACTGCTCGCGGTTCAGGTAATATTTCAGCGAGAACACATTGTCCGGACTGTTCTGGTCCATAGGCGTGTCGGCGTTGGAACGGATCACAAGCGCCGCATAGGAGCTGTAACCGATCAGGATTACCGCCACCATGATTACGCCCGTATTGAGCCACCGCCAGAGGTTCTTGCCTTTGCCCTCTTCGTACTCCTTGTCGGCGCGTTTCTTGGTGAACAGGATCGCCCATACCAGCAGCACCACCGTCAGCACGATAGCTACCGCCAGACCTGTGTTGAACGGACAACCCAGACCGTTCACGAACAGCAACTCGAACCAGCCGAGTACCGTCGGATAACCCGGGATAATGCCGTACAGGATCACCAGCAGCACCGCGCACGAAGCCAGGAAAGCATAGATGAGACCTTTCCACGAGAACTCATATTTGCGGAAGTAATACACCAGCCCTATTGCCGGTATCGTCAGCAGGTTCAGCAGGTGGACGCCGATACTCAGACCCATCAGATAGGCGATTGCTATCAGCCATCGGTCACTGCCTTCTTCGTCTGCCTGTTCATCCCATTTGAGAATCAGCCAGAACACCACCGCCGTAAACAGCGACGAGGAAGCATACACCTCGCCTTCCACGGCGGAGAACCAGAACGTGTCGCTGAACGTGTATGCCAGCGCGCCTACCGCTCCTGCGCCTAAGATTCCTATTCCCTGCCAAAGCTGCATAGCGCTTTCGACTTTCGACTTTCGACTTTCGACTAATTTCTTCGCCAACGCCGTGATGGTCCAGAAAAGGAAAAGGATTGTAAACGCACTCGCCAAGGCCGACAGCGCATTCACGCACATCGCCACATGCGCCGTGTCCGAGGCAAACAGACTGAAGAAATGGCCCATCAGCATGAAGAAAGGTGCTCCGGGCGGGTGACCTACATCCAGCTTCCATGCGCTGGAGATGAACTCACCGCAGTCCCAGAAAGAAGCGGTGGGCTCCATGGTGAGGAGATACGTTGCCGCTGCGATGGCAAATACCACCCATCCGCACACCGTATTCCATAATTTGAATTGTTTCATTGTTATTTTGTTATTTTGTTTTGTTTGTTGCAATGTTTTTATGCTGGCTATATATTGTTTTATGCCGGCTATGTAGGTTGGTTTTCGGTTGGCTGTTTAGTTCTCGCGGCTGTTTCCGCGAGCGCATTCTACCCCAAATTCGGTACAAAGGTACGATTTTTTTTCCATTCCGCCATCGTTTTTCAAGTATTTTTTCATTTTTCTACCTCAAATCGCACTTTTTCCTAAAATTATTGCGCGCGCACTTGCGTATATAAAAAAAATGTTGTACCTTTGTAGGCTTTTTGTGTGAACCACACGGAGCATAACTCAAAAATAAATTATAAACACAAATAAAATCATGATTAAAGTTGGAATTATCGGATGCGGCTTCGTGGGAGGAGCCCTCAAAAACTGGTTGGAACACAACAACCCGGACTGCAAACTCTTTATCTCGGACCCCTACAAGGGCTACAATGACGACCTGAGCGACATTGACATCGCTTTCCTGCAGATACACGTTCCTACGGAGGAGGACGGCACGCAGGACCTGCGTCTCATGACCGAACTCATCAAGAACCTGCCCGACGTACCGGTTTTCGTACGCACAACCATCCTCCCCGGTACCAGTACCCGCCTCTCCAAAGAGACTGGACATCAGGTCTGCTATATGCCCGAGTTCCTCACCGAGCGTACTTTCATCGAGGACTTCAACAAACAGACCATGGTCTTCACCGGCGCGCAGGATTTGCTCACCAAGATCTTCGTCGGCAAGAAATTTACTGTCATGACTCCGCTGGAAGCAGAGCTCACCAAGTACATGCACAACGTCTTCGGTGCCTACAAAGTCACCTACTTCAACGCCTGCCGCGAGTACTGCGAGCAGATGGGAGCCGACTGGCGCAAAGTCCACACCGGTATCCTGCTCTCTGGCTATATCAACGACACCCATACCTACGTCCCCGGCCCCGATGGCAAGTTCGGCTACGGCGGCAAGTGCTTCCCGAAAGATGTCAATGCCTTTGCCAAGATGACGGAAGGCACACCGCTCGGCACACTCCTGGAGCACCTCCACGAGCTCAATGTCCATTTCCGTGGCGTAGAGGAGCACATCTGATTGCGGTCAAAAGCGCGTTATTACCGCGTTATTACCGCGTTATTAGCACGTTATTTCTGATACGTTACTATACCCTCATAGTACAAAAATAGCAGTTTATGAAAATAGCAGTTGCAGGTACAGGATACGTAGGATTGAGTATTGCAACCCTACTCGCACAGCATAACGAGGTCACGGCAGTGGACATCATCCCCGAGAAAGTGGAGATGATTAACCGCCGTCAGTCGCCCATCCAGGACGAGTATATCGAGCAATACCTCGCCGAGAAAGAGCTCAACCTCACAGCGACATTGGATGCAGAGGCTGCGTACAAGAACGCAGAGTTTGTCGTCATAGCTGCGCCGACCAATTATGACAGCCGGCTCAACTATTTCGACACCTCTGCGGTGGAGAATGTCATCGAGACCGTCATGCGCGTCAATCCTGGTGCCATCATGGTCATCAAATCGACCATCCCGGTGGGCTACACGGAGTCCGTGCGTAGGAAATACCACTGCGACAACATCCTCTTCTCCCCGGAGTTCCTGCGTGAGTCCAAAGCCCTCTACGACAACCTATACCCTTCCCGCATCATTGTCGGTACGGTCATCGGCGATGAACGGCTCACTAAGGCGGCAGAGCGTTTTGCCGCCCTGCTCAGAGAGGGTGCGCTCAAAGAGAACATCGAAACCCGTATCATGGGACTCACCGAAGCCGAGGCGGTCAAACTCTTTGCCAACACCTACCTCGCCCTCCGCGTCAGCTATTTCAACGAGCTCGACACCTATGCGGAGATGAAAGGACTCGACACGCAGTCTATCATTGACGGCGTATGCCTCGACCCGCGTATAGGCACCCATTACAACAACCCCTCTTTCGGCTACGGCGGTTACTGTCTGCCCAAGGACACCAAGCAGCTTTTGGCGAACTATCAGGACGTGCCGGAGAACCTCATCGAAGCGATCGTCGAGTCTAACCGTACACGCAAGGACTTCATTGCCGATCGCGTTTTGGCGAAAGCGGGCTACTACGACTACTACAACAAAGGCCAGTACAACGCCTCCGAAGAGCACGCTTGTACCATCGGCGTCTATCGCCTCACGATGAAGTCGAACAGCGACAACTTCCGCCAGTCCTCCATCCAGGGTATCATGAAACGCGTGAAGGCGAAAGGTGCGCAGGTCATCATCTACGAGCCCACGCTGGAGAACGGCACTACGTTCTTCGGCTCGCTCGTAGTGAACGACCTCGCATCCTTCAAGTCCCGCAGCCAGGCCATCATCGCCAACCGCTATGACTCCGTCCTCGATGACGTAAAAGAAAAAGTATATACCAGGGATATTTTCAGAAGAGACTGAATCTATTGCTGGACCCAACTCGCCTGCCGGAACTGGAAATGGCCAAGTGTAGTAATAAAAAAACTATGGGGAAGATAAGAGAAGTATGAGAAATACGATAGCACTGCAATATATCGAGCGATTATGGCTGATCATCGTATTAGCCGCCTATGCTGTGGCTTCTTATTTCATTATGCCCAACATAGACAACACCGCCGAATTAGGTTATGACAATACGGTTTACTATTATCTCGGGGCATTTGTGTTCTCCGTTCCCTATCTGTTTCATGTATTGAAGCATATCCTGCGTACCGGTCAGAGCAAAACCGTTTGGTCTTTCATTGTCTTTTTTCTTTGGGCTACTATCTCCACCATCCTATCGCTCAAAGGAAACTCTCACCTTTTATTTATCTCCTTCTCGATATTGCCTCTTTTAATATCGTACACCTATTTCCGGCGCTATGAGGCTGATTCTTTCATCTACACCGTCTTTTTTATCAGTTTACTGCTGATCAGTCTCCAATATTTTCATATCTACCAAATAGCCAACCAGATCAATACCGCACATATCGGCGTCTCCTATTTTGCGCTGATAGTACTCCCCTTGGTGCTGCTACATCCCTCCCGTATTATACGTATCCTGTCATGGGTAGTGGTCAGCGTTGTAACCGTTTCGTCAATCAAACGAGGCGGTTTCATCACACTGCTCTCCGGAGCTATTGTCTATGTATGGTGCAAACAATATATCAGCCGGAAAAATAGCCTGACTATACTCATGGGAATCATTGGTTTATGCGTATTGGCATATAGCATCTATTATATGGTTACTTTCTTTGAAAGCAATATCATTGAACGATTGATGAATTTGCAGGACGATCAGGGAAGCGGCCGTTTGGGAATCTGGCAAACCGTGATAGACAATTTGCGGCATTCAGATACTGCATCTTTTCTCTTAGGTCACGGCTACCGTTCGGTAGAAGTGCCCCTAGGCAATAATCTGGTACCGGCGCATAATGATTTTCTGGAGGTGTTCTATGACTTTGGACTCATCGGATTGGTATTGTACCTTATTGCATGGTATCATCTGATAGTGGATACTATCCGTATGATTCGTCGGAAAAGTCCATATGCCCCTACATTCAGCATGATGGTAGTGATCGTATTCATTTTCTCCATGCTATCCATCGTGATATATTACTTTTGGGTGACTTATTTCTTCATCATGATTGGTTTGACCCTTGGTCAGCACGAATTGGAACAAACAACGGAAGAAGCGCATGATTAGCCGTATCGTGACATATTTCCATTTGGATGGGACGAAGCAGAAGATCGCCCGCAATCTCCTATGGGCACTGACAGGTAAGATGGTTACGCTATTAGGCAGTTTCCTCGTCGGCATCATCGTAGCTCGATATTTGGGCCCCGCCCAATACGGCATCATGAGTTATGTGATCAGTTACATAGCGATCTTCCAAGTGATAGCCGGTTTCGGAATGGAAGGAATCGAGATCCGCGAGGAAGCCAAAGAAGGGGCAGACCGGAATGTATTGGTAGGAACAGCCTTTACGCTGAAATGTGCTCTTGCCATGCTGACAATCGGTATCACCGGCGTTACCGTGATGATCACGGAGCAAGAAAGCTACGTACGTTGGCTTATCATGCTCTACTCGCTATCCATGATACTGAATAGTTTCAGTGTTATCCGCAATTATTTCACGGCGCTTATATGGAACGAATATGTGGTAAAGACGGAGATTATGCGTACCCTCATCGGAGCCGGGGTCAAGATTGCCTTACTGCTTTGCAAAGCTTCGTTGGTTTGGTTCGTTGTGTCCCTTCTATTTGACTCCTTCCTTATCGCCAGCGGATATGTAATGGCCTATCAAAAGAAAATTGCTTCCATCCGGAAATGGCGTTTTGATACAGCAACTGCCCGGTACTATATACACCAGTCGTTCCCGCTTTTCCTGAGCGCCGTGATGACCATTGTATATCTGAAGATTGACCAATTGATGATTGGAAATATGCTGAACAAAACCTCGACGGGTATTTATGCCGTCGCCTGCACGTTTGTAGAGATTTTCATCTTTATCCCGACCATCCTGGCGCAAACAATCAGTCCGGTATTAGTGACCAATTATGAGCACAACCGCACTATCTATCGGCAGAAGGCGCAGGTATTTATGAATATAACCACCTGGCTATGTATCCTGCTATCCGTACTGATCAGTTTAGCCAGTCCGCTCATCATACGATACAGCTACGGAGCCCAATACATTGCTGCGGTACCGATTCTGCAGATACTGATTTTCCGTCTTGTAGGAGTGTCCGGTGCGCTGGTCAGCGGACAGATGATCATCATTGAGCAGACCCAGAAATATGCTATCCTGCGCAACACCGCCGCATGCATCGTTTGCATCGTGCTCAATCTGCTTTTACTGCCCCGCTACGGGCTGTACGGCGCCGCTGTTTCAGCTGTGGTAACTTCGTTGTTTCCGGGGTTTATCATTCATCTGTTTATCCCGGCGTACCGACCTATCTTCAAGCAGCAAATCCGCTGCCTGGTATATGGATGGAAAGATTTTATATTCGCCCCTAAAATACTACGCTCATGATACAAACACTAAAAAATAAACTATCTCATCTCTACCATGCTACCCGTATATACGGAAGCGATGCCGGACATTATATCTCTCATTCGTTAATGAGCGGTTATGCGAAATCCGAATACGCGTTCCTGCGCATGATTACCCTTCGCGCACATGTAGTGGAGAAAGGACTGACGATGCCGCACATGCGTGCTAATTTCGGAGAAGAGAACATACTGGCGCTGATTGCGTTATGCAAGGAGTATATCAAGGCAAAACATGACACCGGTCATACGCTGTTTAAAGAAGCTCTGAGTGTGCTATGCGAATACCAGCGTGTCCATGAATCCATGGGAAAGTCCATTCCTCCGCTGATAGCAACCGGTATCAGAGAATTAGTGAACCGGTGTCCCTCTATTGAGCAGCATAGCCAGCCGGAGGTACGGAAAAGCGAATTATTCCAACATGGCGATTTTGCGTACGTCGCGCATCATCGTCACTCAGTGCGTCATTTTGAGGGCACTATCCGTCATGAAGACATTATACAAGCGATTGACTTGGCTCGAACCGCTCCCTCTGCATGCAACCGGCAGCCAGTACGGGTACATTTGATTCCTCACGGAGCCTTATTCGACCGGTTGCTATCTCTGCAGCACGGAAACCGAGGCTTCGGTTCGGACGCCGAATATCTGCTTGTAGTGACGGCCTCCGAAGAAGGATATACCGGCTTCAACGAACGAAACGCAGCCTATGTAGACGGCGGTATCTTCCTGATGAACCTGCTCTATGCGTTGCAGTATTACGCTATTGCATCATGCACCCTCAACTGCTCATTCCTGCCAGGGGAAGAGAAGCAAGTCCGTGAAGCCTTACAGAGTGAGGATGTCGCCATTGCCATCATCGCTATCGGAAGCTGTCCGGAGACCTTCAAAGTAGCCCGGTCGGAACGTATACCGGTATCGGAAATCATCGTTGATCACAGCGCACAATCATGAAAATAGGCATCCTCACATATCACCGTGCGCATAACTACGGCGCGATGTTGCAGGCATATGCACTGCGTACGTACTTGCAGCATCAGGGCCATCAGGCGGAATTTATTGACTATTGGCCGACCGGGCATGCGAACGAGTACCGATGGCTCCGAAAAATCCAAGGCGATAGTTTGGCGCAACGCATGGTGAATGCTTTAGCGTTCTGCCTGACAGGCATCCGTCGATGGCTACGTATCAAACGCTTTGAGTTTTTCCGCAAAACGTATTTGGGTTTGCCGGACGAGGTTAGGTACACGCAATACGGCTCACGCATTGAGGAGAAATATGACTGTGTAATCGTGGGCAGCGATCAGATCTGGCGCAACCATCGGACGACCATGGAATACTTAGGGTTTGATCCGGTCTATTTTTGCCAGACTTTATCCCACCCCGCCCGTTGTATCAGTTATGCCGCCAGCATGGGAGTCATTCGAACAACGGAAGAGGAAGACAAGAGGCTTCGTCAGTACCTGGCTTCCTTCGAAATGATCACCGTCCGCGAAGCGTCCCTGCAACAGAAACTCGCCACTTTGGGTTACGGAAGCAAGGTTGTATGCGATCCTACTCTGCTGCTGAGTAAAGACGAATGGAATAGTTTACTGCCCTCACAGCGCTTTAACGAAAAGCCCTATATACTGTATTATGAGATGCTGCCGTACGAACCCGCCAAGCACTATGCGCAGAAGATAGCCCGAGAACATTCCCGGGAGCTGATTGTCATCCCGGCAACAATACATACACGCTGGCATAAAGAAGAACAGGTAAGTATCGGTCCGCTGGATCTGATTCATGCGATACGGGATGCCGAATTTGTAATAAGCACCTCCTTCCACGGGACGGCTTTTTCGGTGATCTTCGAGAAGCAGTTTGTCAGCATGAGCGCGCAAACCAATTCGGACCGTATCCTGACCTTGCTGGGCCAATTGCAGATACAGGATCATTACACCACCCTCGAACCGGAACGACTGATGCCTATTGACTACAGCTGGACACGCGCACTGAAAGATGCCTATGTACAACAATCCAAAGCTCTTCTGAAATGATGAATATCTTGTACATATTACATAGCACAGACCCCTTAGCCGGATCTACAAAGGCTATAATGCCCTTTCTGACCGGTCCGGCAGAAGGTATTCGTCCGGTAGTAGTCCTCCCGGATAGAAACGGGATATATTCCGTGCTGAGCCATTTGCCCATTCGTATATATGTACTGGATTTTCGCGACTCCTGTTATCCGGTCATCCGCTCTTTTGATGATGTTATAATGTTCCTCCCGCGTTGCATAGGACGGTGGATTGTGAATACAGAGACCTACAAGAGCGTGCGCCGTATCATACGTGAAGAAACTATCGACATCGTACATACCAATACGGGCGTCCTGCGCTTCGGATGGCATGCGGCATACCGAGAACACGTCCCGCATATATGGCATATTCGGGAATATGCGGAGCGGATAGGCTATCGGTTCTATCCTTGTGCTGCACATCATCGGAAAGAACTGAGACAGTCCTATACAATTTGTGTCACCAAGGGTGTTCAGGATTATTATGGATTGACGGGACATGTGCTCTCATCGCTTGTCTATGACGGTGTTCTTCCCCAAGCGGCACTCACGCCGATTGGAAAGAAAGAACGTTACTGGCTTTATGCCGGACGACTGGAAAAGCCCAAAGGCATTGAGAGCCTCCTGCGTGCATATGCCGCGTACGCAAAGAAGACGAATACGCCTATTGTACTATGGATTGCAGGCCGGGCACAACCGGCTTATCAGAAGTATTTGCAAACACTGATACAGCAGATGCAAATAGAACCTTTGGTGCGGTTCTTGGGCCAACGGGACGACATATTCGAGTTGATGCGCAAAGCCTACGCCATAGTTATCCCTTCCCTCACGGAAGGATTTGGATTCGTAATGCCCGAAGCACAGTTTGCCGGTTCACTGGTCATTGCTCATAACATAGAGGGGCTGAAAGAGCAATTTGAAACCGGACGTAAAGCGCAAGGACAAGCAGTCGGCCTGGCTTATGAGCATGAAGACGAATTGAGCCAACTGCTGACAGAAGTGACTGAGAAAGGTCTCGAACCGTATATCGAAACGATTAAAGCCGGGCAGCGGCAAGCCTCAGCCTACTCAATAGAACACCACTACGATACAATCGTAGCTTTGTATAAACAGATATACAAACAGACACACAATGAATAAGAAAGCACGTATCATAGCGCTGTACCTTCCGCAGTTTCATCCGATACCGGAGAATGACGCATGGTGGGGAAAAGGGTTTACAGAATGGACAAATGTAGCTCAGGCACGGCCTCTGTTCAAAGGTCATTACCAACCGCGCATCCCTGCCGATTTGGGATTCTATGATTTGCGTCTGCCGGAAATCAGGGAGCAACAGGCGATGCTTGCCAAAGAGGCCGGTATCGAAGCTTTCTGCTATTATCATTATTGGTTCGGTGGCAAGCAGCTCTTGGAGCGCCCCTTCAATGAGGTTGTACAAAGCGGCAAACCGGATTTCCCGTTCTGTATATGCTGGGCTAATCATACATGGTCGAGTGCTACCTGGACTGCCACGGGCAAAAAATCCTCTGTTCTGATGGAGCAAACCTATCCGGGGAAAGAAGATCACATCGCCCATTTTAAGGCGCTGCTTCCTGCCTTTAAAGACAAACGACACTTTACTATTGACGGACGTTTGGTATTTACGATATACGATCCGTTCGCTTTTCCGCAAGTAGGTGATTTCATGCTATTATGGAATGAAATGGCAAAAGCAGAAGGTCTGCCCGGATTTTACTTTATTGCCATGGTTCCTTCTACTTTGACTTTTGACCCTAAGACACACGAAAAGCAACTGCCGAACCTCAATAGCAGCGCAGCCTTATATAACTATGCGCTTGAATTGGGATTCGATGCAGTGAACTCTTTTGGCAAACGTAGAGGCGAATTGCTTGAAAAGGGAATGACGCGATCTATGATAAACAGGATTTTAGGAATGCTGCATCTTAATATTCATGCAGAGACATATAATTATCCCTCTACTGTAGCTAATTACTTTGCACCGGAGGATTCGTGGGAAAATGTATATCCTACTATCCTTCCCCAATGGGATCGTACTCCGAGAAATGGCAGTCGCGAAGGTATATATATCAACTCCACTCCGGAGGCGTTCGAACAGCATATTCGCCACGCGCTTTCTATTATATCGCATAAACAGCCCGAACATCAGATTCTTTTCCTCAAATCTTGGAACGAATGGGGGGAAGGCAACTATGTGGAACCGGATTTGAAATACGGTCATCAATGGTTAGATGCAATAAAGAACGCAATAAACAATGATTAGTATCATCATCCCGACATATAAACCGCAAGACTATCTTTGGCAATGCTTGGATAGTTTCGAAGCGCAGACGCTTGACAAACGTTTGTGGGAGCTCATTGTGGTCTTGAACGGCTGTAAGGAACCATGGTTGGAGCAACTGAACACATATGCCGCAGAGCATAAAAATATGCAGCTCCGTATTATCCATACAGACACTGCGGGAGTGAGTAACGCACGCAACATAGGCATAGATGCCGCACAAGGAGAATATATCGGGTTTGTAGATGATGACGACTATGTATCGCCCGGTTATCTGGAAGAGTTGGCTGCACTGGCTGACCCGCAGACGATCGCTGCATCCTATACTGTCGCCTTTGATGATACACGGGACTATATTCCTTATTACATAGAGAAAGCGTATCATCAATACGCGCCCAAAGGTACGATGCCTTTCTATGCAGCCCGGACCTATTTCAGCGGGCCGTGCATGAAACTCATCCATCGGGACATCATTGGATCAAGACGCTTTGACCCCACATTTAGATTCGGGGAAGACTCATTGTTCATGTTTCTCATTTCCAATAGGATGCAGCAAATCCGTTTTACCGGAAAAGACGCGGTGTACTACCGCCGCATCCGTCAGGGAAGTGCATCGCAGACCAAGTCCCGACTGCAAACAATCCGCAACTGTATACGTATCATGCATCAATACTCATCTATTTACTTCCGCGGGAAAGGATATCATTTATCCTTCTATCTGACTCGTATGATGGGAGCCATTCATACAATAATCAATTAATAGTTATGGTTAGTATTATTTGTCCTACATATAACGAAGAACGGTTTATTGAGGCTTGTATTCAGTCCGTTTTGAACCAAGATATTCCTACAGACAGTTGGGAACTACTGCTGGTGGACGGAGGAAGTACTGATCGTACACGCGAACGAATGCAGCCCTATATTGATCAATATGCCAATATACATCTGCTTGACAATCCTTATCGAACCGCTCCCTATGCAATGAATATCGGTGTCCGCAAGGCCAAAGGAGAATATATATGTCGCTTGGACGCACATTCGGCTTTCCCGGTGAACTATATAAGCACCCTCATGCGCTACCTCAATGAACTACCGGATGCAGCCAATGTAGGAGCCGCTTGCCGTACACTGCCCGCCAACAACAGTACCAAAGCCAAAGCTATCGCCATCGCCTGCCAACATCCTTTCGGCGTTGGCAACAGTGCTTTCCGGACCACGACGGTAAAACAACCTATTCAGACGGACACCGTACCTTTCGGATTTTGGAAGAAATCTGTCTTCGAGACCGTTGGCTACTTCAACGAGAGCCTGACAAGAAATCAGGACGACGAGTTTAATGCCCGGACTATCGAGCACGGAAAGAAAATCTATTTGGTACCGGACCTGAGCGTTACTTACTACGCGCGTGACAACATTGGCAAGACCGCACGGATGTTTTATCAGTACGGTTTATTCAAACCTCTGGTGAACAAACAATTGAAACGGCCTGCTACTATCCGGCAGTTTGTGCCGCTGGCTTTCCTTGTGGGATTAGTAGTCGGTTTTCCGCTTGTCTTCTTACATCCGGTTATCCTGGGTACTTATTGTGCCGGTATTTTGCTGTATGTAATGTGCCTGACGGGAATAGCCGCATACTATGGAAACATATACCTTCCTCTGGTATTCGCTACAATCCATTTCAGTTATGGTTTCGGCTATCTTGCCGGTATATGCAAAATTCTTTTAAAACAATCATTCAATGTAGAAACGAACAGATAATGATATTATGAAACGATTTAATATTCCTTTTTCTCCTCCTGACATGACGGAGGCGGAAGTGAACGAAGTAAAAGAGGCTATTCTCTCGGGATGGATCACCACGGGACCGCGGACCAAAGAGTTAGAGCGGCAGATAGCTGCGTACGTGGGTGCACCCCGCGCCGTGTGTCTCAACTCCCAGACGGCTTGCGCCGAAATGGCATTGCGGTTGCTGGGCATCGGCGAAGGAGACGAAGTGATTGTGCCGACATACACCTACACGGCCTCCGCATCAGTAGTGTACCACGTAGGCGCGAAGATCGTCTTTGTGGACGTACAGCCTAACCGGCCGGAGATAGACTACGATGCCGTGGAAGCGGCTGTCACAGACCGCACCAAGGCAATCATCCCCGTGGACCTGGCGGGTATCCCTTGCGACTACGACCGTCTCTTGGCTATCGCAGAGCGCAAGAAAGACCTCTTCCGTCCGTCTTCCGACCTCCAGCGCGCACTTGGACGAATTGCCTTATGCGCCGATGCAGCGCACGCCTTCGGAGCTTCGTGGCACAACAAAATGGTGGGCTCTATTGCCGATTTCAGTTCATTCAGTTTCCACGCCGTGAAGAATTTCACCACGGCGGAAGGCGGAGCCCTCACTTGGCGTACCATCCCCGGCATAGACGATGAGGCGCTGTATCACCAGGTGCAACTCTTGTCACTCCACGGTCAGTCCAAAGATGCGCTGGCCAAGACCCAACTCGGCGCCTGGGAATACGATATAGTAGGCCCGTGGTACAAATGTAACATGACGGATATCATGGCTGCATTGGGTCTTGTACAGATGAAGCGTTACCCTGCTCTCCTGGCCCGCCGCAAAGAAATCATCGCCCGTTACGACGCAGCCTTCAAACCGCTGGGCGTAGAGGTGCTGACTCATTACACGGACGAATACACCTCTTCCGGCCACCTCTACCTCACGCGCGTTCCTAACGCTACTTTGGAAGAACGCCAGGCAATCATCGTACAAATGGCAGAACGGGGTATAGCTACCAACGTGCATTACAAACCGCTACCGATGATGACAGCCTATAAGGCACTGGGCTTTGATATCAAGGACTTTCCCAATGCCTACGCCCTCTTTGCCAACGAGATAACCCTGCCGCTGCACACCCGCCTGACTGACGAAGAGATTGCGTATATTATCGAACAATACACGGACATCCTGACCCACAGATGATTAGATTTTGCGACATAGTATTTAGTCTTTTCGGACTGCTGTTCCTCTGTCCGGTGTTTCTGGTGGTAGCGCTCTGGATTGTGATAGATGACCCGGGGCCTGTCTTCTACCGCCAGCAGCGTGTAGGCAAAGATGGCAAAGACTTCGGCCTGCTCAAGTTCCGCTCCATGCGGGTGGGAGCCGACAAGATGAGCCTCATCACCGTCGGTGACCGTGACCCGCGCGTCACGCGCGCAGGATATTATATTAGGAGATACAAGCTGGACGAACTGCCCCAGTTATGGAACGTCCTCGTCGGAGATATGTCCCTCGTAGGGCCCCGCCCCGAGGTGCGGCGTTACGTGGACCTCTATACCCCGGAGCAACGAAAAGTGCTCTCCGTACGGCCGGGAATCACCGATTACGCCTCTATCGAGTACATTGACGAGAACGCTCTGCTGGCGGAATCCGACGATCCCGACAAGACCTATATAGAGCAGATAATGCCCGCTAAAATAGCATTGAATATGCGATATATCAACCACCGGACGATAGGAGAGTATTTTACTATTATCCTTTTAACATTTGCCAAAATACTACGCTAATTATGCAACGGGAATTTATATTGATTAACATTATCGGTTTTGACAAACCGGGTGTGACATCTGCGGTCACGGAAGTGCTCGGCAGATACGGAGCTTTCGTGCAGGATATCGGTCAATCCAACCTGCACCACCAACTGAACCTGAGTATATTGATCCGCGTGGACGACGCGTCCAAGAGCGGTGACATGATCAAAGAGGTGCTTTTCTGCTGCTCGCGGCTGGAGATGATTGTCCGTTTCACGCCTCTGAGCGAGGAGGAATACTCCGCCTGGGTGGGACGGCAGGAGCAGGACCGTTTTGTCGTCACCCTGCTGGCACGCGAACTGAATGCGCGGCACATAGCACGTGTGACGGCATTGCTGGCGGGAAGGCAGTTGAATATCGACAATATCCTGCGTCTGAGCGACCGCCCCAACGTGGACGTCCCCGTGGAGAAACGCCACTCGTGCATCGAGTTCTCCCTGCGTGGCAACCTGCCCGACCGCGAGGCCCTGCAACGCGAGCTGATGGAGGTCTCCCGCGAAGAAGGCATCGACATTTCTTTCCAACGCGATGATATGTTCCGCCGCAACAGACGCCTCATCTGCGTGGACATGGATTCCACTTTCATCCAGACGGAGGTCATTGACGAGTTGGCGGAACGCGCCGGAGTAGGCGACCAGGTGAAAGCTATCACCCTCTCGGCCATGCGCGGAGAGATAGATTTCAAAGAGAGTTTCACACGCCGCGTGGCACTCCTCAAAGGGCTCGACACCTCTGCCAAACAGGATATCATCGACCACCTGCCGATTACCGAAGGCGCCGACCGTCTCTTCGGTATCCTCAAGCGTTGCGGGTTCAAGATAGCTATCCTCTCCGGCGGGTTCACCTTCGTAGGCAAATACCTCCAGCAGCGTTTCGGTGTAGATTACGTCTATGCCAACGAGCTGGAGGAGCAGGACGGCAAGTTCACCGGCCGCTATTTAGGGGACGTAATGGACGCCAAACGCAAAGCAGAGCTCCTCGAACTCATAGCCCAGGTGGAGCACATCGACCTGGCGCAGGTGATTGCCGTGGGCGACGGAGCCAACGACCTGAACATGCTCGGCAAAGCCGGACTCGGTATCGCCTTCCATGCCAAACCGAAAGTGCAGGCAAGCGCACAGCAGGCTATCTCAACGGTCGGTCTGGACGGTATCCTGTACTTCCTCGGCTTCAAAGACGCATTCTTGAAAGAAACACACGAATAATATATAACTATGGCATTTTTCGGATTATTTAACAGAGAGAAGAAAGAGACACTGGACAAGGGTCTGGAGAAATCCAAGGAGTCCGTTCTCAGTAAGATCAGCCACGCCATTGCCGGCAAATCCACCATTGACGACGAGGTGCTGGATAACCTGGAGGAGGCGCTTATCACCTCCGACGTAGGCGTAGAGACCACGCTCCGTATCATCGAACGCGTGCAGGAGCGCGTCAAACGCGACAAGTATATCGGTACGGGCGAGTTGAACGACCTGCTGGTGGACGAGATCTCCTCGCTTCTGCAGGAGAACAACGTAGAGGACGTACTGGATTTCTCTGCGCCGCTGCCTGCCAAACCGTACGTCATCATGGTCGTCGGAGTCAACGGCGTAGGCAAGACCACCACCATCGGCAAGCTGGCTCACCAGTACAAAGCCGCCGGTAAGAAGGTCTATCTCGGTGCCGCCGACACGTTCCGCGCCGCAGCGGTAGAGCAGCTCTGTATCTGGGGTGAACGCGTAGGCGTACCCGTCATCAAGCAGCAGCAAGGCTCCGACCCCGCCTCCGTGGCGTTCGACACCCTCCAGTCGGCGAAAGCCAACAACGCCGACGTCGTACTCATCGACACCGCCGGACGGCTCCATAACAAGATCAACCTCATGAACGAGCTCACGAAGATCAAGTCCGTCATGCAGAAAGTGGTGCCGGACGCGCCGCACGATGTCATGCTCGTCCTCGACGGCTCTACCGGACAGAACGCTTTCGAACAGGCGCGCCAGTTCACGGCGGCTACGCAAGTCACCTCCCTCGCCATCACCAAACTGGACGGAACCGCCAAAGGCGGCGTCGTCATTGGTATCTCCGACCGGTTCAAGATACCCGTACGGTATATCGGTCTGGGAGAGCAGATGACCGACCTGCAATGCTTCAACCGCACGGAGTTCGTCCGCTCCCTCCTCGGCAGCGTAACAAAATAAAACAAATGGTAAATCTCAAATCTCAAATCACGAATATTATGGACTATCGTATCGAATCCGACCTGCTGGGCGAATTGCAAGTGCCCGCAGAAGCCTATTACGGCGTACAGACCCAACGTGGTATCAACAACTACAAAGTGTCTAACCTCAAGATGTCCGATTTCCCGGAGTACATCATCGCCATGGCATATATCAAGCTCGCGGCGGTGGAGGCCAACCATGAACTGGGCGTCATCAACGATGAGATCTATGCCGCTATCGCGCAAGCCTGCCGCGAGATTATCGACGGCAAGATGCACGACCAGTTCCCTACCGACATGGTACAGGGCGGCGCAGGCACAACCGTAAACATGAACGCCAATGAGGTGATTGCCAACCGTGCATTAGAGATCATGGGCCATCAGCGCGGCGAGTACCAGTACTGCTCGCCCAACGACCATGTCAACTGCGCGCAATCGACCAACGACGCCTACCCTTCCGCTTTCCGTTATGCCTTCATCCGCATGAACCGCGGGCTGGAAGCCGAGCTCAAGCTCCTTATTGCTTCGCTGCGTAAGAAAGGCGACGAGTTCAACGACTCCATCAAGATGGGCCGTACCCAGCTCCAGGACGCCGTGCCGATGACCAGCGGACAGGAGTTCCATGCTTTTGCCAACAACCTGGAGGAAGAGGTAGCGAACTTGGAGCGCAACGTGAACCTGCTCTATGAGATCAACATGGGCGGTACGGCTATCGGTACGGGTCTCAACGCCGTAGCCGGTTATGCCGAACTCTGCACCCGTAAGATGTGCGAACTGACAGGCGAGCCTTTCGTCAAAGCTACCGACCTCGTGGAAGCGACTCCCGACACCGGCGCCTACGTCAGCTATTCCGCAGCCCTCAAACGGCTGGCTGTCAAGCTCTCCAAGACCTGTAACGACCTCCGCCTCATGGCTTCCGGTCCGCGCTGCGGTCTGCACGAGATCAACCTCCCGCCAATGGCGCCGGGCAGCTCGATCATGCCGGGCAAGGTCAACCCCGTCATCCCCGAGGTGACCAACCAGGTCTGCTTCAAAGTTATCGGTAACGATACGGCCGTGTGCTTTGCCGCCGAAGCCGGACAGCTCCAGCTCAATGTCATGGAACCCATTATCACCGAGTGTATCTTCGAGTCCATTACCTGGCTGCGTAATGTAATGAAGATCCTCCGCGAGAAATGTATCGACGGCATTACCATTAACCGCGAGCACAACCTTGAGACGGTGAAGCACTCTATCGGTATTGTCACCGCCCTCAACCCCGTTATCGGCTACAAGGCGTCCACCAAGATTGCCAAGGAGGCGCTGGAAACCGGCAAGAGCGTCTATGAACTGGTTCTGGAGCACGGTCTCCTCAGCAAAGAGCAGCTTGACCGGCTCCTCGATCCGGCGAACATGCTTGCCGCCCACTGATCCTGCAAACCCTGCAAACCCCTCCCTACAGGGGGAGGGAATAGGAACACCCCCCGACTTCCTCAAAAAGGGATCGGGGGGTGTCTATTTTCTTTATTTTTGTGAGGGCTATAAGCCCGTATTTTTGTAAGCAGTCATTGTTGAGCCCTATCAAGGGTCTCAACGGCGGAATTGGTAGTTAGGGGGCGCTGCAAGCTCGCTTGTGAGCGCGCCCTAATTAGCAAGTACGCTCAAGGCCGCGTAGGCCAAAATGACTGCGCATTTTCGATT
>CACYKR010000006.1 GCA_902774995.1 uncultured Bacteroidales bacterium
TGGCGGTAAATACCTGTGACTGGACTTTCACCAGTTGGAGATGTGTCATGCCCGACACACAGAGTCAAAAGCGGCCCGTGGTTGGGTCGCTTTTGTACTTTCATAACATGATCAGTTTTATTTTCCTTCTGCCGCCATTTCGTCTCTGACTTCCTTGAAGCATTTGACCGCAAATTCAAGGTCTTCCTTCGTATGCGCTGCGCTTACCTGGGTACGGATCCTTGCCTTTCCCTTCGGTACAACAGGATAGGAGAAGGCAACAACATAGACGCCTTTCTCTACCATGCGTCTGGCAAATTCAGCTGTTTTGACCTCGTCATACAGCATGACCGGCACACAGGGGTGTGTTCCCGGGATCACATCAAATCCGGCATCCACCAGATTTTTGCGGTAATCCTTTGTGATCTCTTCGAGATGATCCCTTAATTCCGTGCTCTCTGCCAGCATGTCAAACAGTTCGATCGAGGCACCTGCGATCGCCGGTGCCAGGGAATTCGAGAACAGATACGGTCTGCTTCTCTGTCTGAGCAGGTCAATGATCTCTTTGCGGCCGGATGTATAACCGCCGGAAGCTCCGCCCAATGCTTTTCCGAGTGTTCCGGTAATGATGTCAACTCTGCCTTCAACGCCATTGTACTCGGCAGTTCCTCTGCCTTTCTTTCCGACAAACCCTACCGCATGAGAATCGTCCACCATGACCAGGGCGTTGTACTGATCAGCCAGATCACAGATGCCCTTGAGGTTGCAGATAATACCGTCCATGGAGAAGACGCCGTCTGTAGCGATCAGCTTGATGCGTGCTCCTTCCGCATCAGCTGCTTTCAGCTTTTCTTCCAGATCAGTCATATCATTGTTCTTATAGCGGTATCTCTTTGCCTTGCACAGACGGACGCCGTCAATGATCGAGGCGTGATTCAGTTCATCGCTGATCACAGCATCCTCTGCCGTCAGAAGTGTTTCAAACAATCCTCCGTTGGCATCAAAGCAGGAGGAATACAGGATCGTATCATCTGTCCCCAGGAATTCAGAGATCTTTTTCTCCAGGCGTTTATGGATATCCTGTGTGCCGCAGATGAAGCGGACAGATGCCACGCCATAGCCGCGCTCATCATATGTTCTTTTGGCAGCCTCGATCAGTCTGGGGCTGTCGCCGAGACCCAGATAATTGTTTGCGCACATGCACAGCAGTTCCCTGCCGTCTTCCAGCTTTACATGCGCACCCTGTGCGGATACGATCGGCAGTTCTCCCTTAAAGAGACCTGCTTCCTTAATGGAATTCACATCATCAGCGTATTTCTTCAGTATTTCCTGCTTGTTCATTCGTTTTCTCCTTCATCATTGATATGCGTCCAGTCCAGAATGACCTTGCCGGACTGGCCGGAGATCATTGCTTCAAACCCTTTTTCATAATCCCTTGCATCAAAGTGATGTGTAATGATCGGGGCAATATCCAGACCTGCCTGCAGCATCGTTGTCATCTTGTACCATGTATCCCATACCTTGCGGCCATAGATGCCTTTCAGATTGATGCCGTTGAAGATCACTGTTTCCAGGTCGACGACTGCGTTATTTTCCTGCAGACCCAGCAGGGCAATATTGCCGCCGTGCTTCATCAGGTGGATCATATCATTCAGCGCTGTCTGGGAACCGGACATTTCAAGGCCGACATCAAATCCTTCCTGCATGCCGATCTCCTTCATCACGTCTTCCAGTTTTTCCGTATTCAGGTCAACCACAGTCGTAGCGCCAAGCTTCTTTGCCATATCCAGGCGGTAGCGGTTGAAGTCCGTCACAACGACATGCCTTGCGCCGGCAAAACGGACGATCGCAGCCGCCATACAGCCGATCGGTCCTGCACCTGTGATCAGAACATCTTCACCAAGAACATCAAATGACAATGCTGTATGAGTGGCATTGCCGAACGGATCAAAGATCGCGTACATTTCTTCGGGAATATCCGGACTGCACGGCCATACATTGACCCACGGAATCACCAGGTATTCCGCAAATGCGCCGTTCCGGTTGACGCCGACGCCCTTTGCATTCCGGCAGTTCTCCTTATGTCCTTCCAGGCAGTTGCGGCATTTCCCGCATGTGATGTGTCCTTCACCGGATACCAGGTCTCCGACCTTGAATCCTCTGACGCCTGCTCCGACTTCAACGATCTCACCGACATATTCATGGCCGATCGTCATGCCTGTTTTGATCGTGTTCTGAGCCCAGCGGTTCCATTGGTAGATATGAACATCAGTCCCGCAGATCGCTGTGCTGTGGATCTTGATCTTCACATCATTTGTTCCGACCTCCGGGATCGGGACTCTTCTCATCCAGAGACCGACGTCTCTTTTTTCCTTGACCAGAGCCCACATCTTTCCATCCTGCTGTGTCATGATAAAAAACTCCTCCGATAATTATTATTTTTTAGGGTGGTTCTTCTCTATGATTATTATATCCTCTGCCCGTACAAATTGAAACGGCGGGAGATGATCTCCTGCCGTGTCTGATCATTTTCGATTTGCTTTGCAGCGCTATGACATCTGCGTTTCACTTGCTGTACTGTTCACAGCACCATACAGCTATACGTCTGATTAAGTCTTCCGGAAGTTCTTTGTTATACGGCAGTCGGATCGTCCCTTTACTGACATCATAGTCTTTCAGTTCTTCCGCAAACACCGTGGTGGCTTCTCCTCCAGGATAGATTCCAAGATGTTTTTTGGATGCCGCAAAATGGATCAGGTTGCGTCCTTTCCAATAAGTAGGCATGGACCATGACATCCGTTCTTCCGCTTCCGGAAGCGCAGATCTGATGATCGAACGGACTTCTCTCAGTTTTTCCTGTACAGGTTCATCCTGGGATTCAATATATTCATCGATCGTTTCCGGTTTTCCGCAATAGTGCTGCTGATCGATCCTGCTGAATTCCCTTCCGCATTTAGGACATTTCCATTTCATTTCTGTTCTGCTCCTTTATCAATGATCCGGTACAGTTTCCGGCTGATCCACGCCAATATGAGATTCATGACCGCAAGGAACACCGCCAGCAGCAGAACATCATCATCGATCCCTACCGTGGCATCTATGATGCGCACAGCCATGCGTGATACCCCCAGCATGACCAGGACTGCCGCAATGATATATAGATTCCGCTTCATCTCAGTACCTTTTCCATCGGTCTGCCTTTTGCAAGCTCATCAACCAGTTTATCGAGCTGGCGGATCTTTTTCATCAGGGGATCCTCGATCGACTCCACCTGTACGCCGCAGACCTTTCCCGTGATCAGTTCAGCACGGCTGTTATAAGCAGGAGCATTCATGAAGAATGCACCATACGTCATATCCGATGCAAGTGCCGCATCGATCTGCTCCGGTGTATAGCCTGTCAGCCATTCTGTCACAGCATAAACTTCAGCTTGTGTTCTGTTTTTCCGTTCTGCTTTCTGCACCAGCATGGGAAACACTTTGGAAAAGGACATATCAAAAATCGATTGTCTGGGCATATTCAACTCCTGTATTCATGTTTCAGTCATCATCGAGCAGAGCAAACAGCTCCAGAAGATCCCAGTCGCGCTTTGCCCTGCTGCATTTCTCACAATAAAGTTTTCCGTCGATATAGTCAAATTTAGAACCGCGTTTGATCTTTCTGCCGCATCTGCTGCACTTTGCATGATCAGGCAGGATCAGTTTGACATCCTGCTTCTTTTTATTCCCGAATAAGCCCATAGTCAGCCCTCTCACTATCATTACAATAGGATCCTGTCTATGCAAAAAATACTGCCTGTTTCTTTACAAGACAAGTCTGTCGAACTGTATCGGTCTGATAAACAGCTGTTTGCAGATTTCCACATCATCGGTCTGCCCCAAAGCCCACATCAGTTTGGTAATGATCGCTTCTGCAGTCATATCTTTTCCTTCCACGACACCCGGCAGAGACTGGGCGATCCTTCCGACCTCATATACAGACAGATCACTGCCTTCATTTTCCACCTGGGTCGAGAATACCGCGATCCCGTCTTCTGCCAGAAACTGTTTCAATCCTTCCAGCAGGGAATCATCCGTGTTCGGAAGTCCGCCGGAGCCGAAGCCTTCAATGATCAGTCCTTTGTAATGGCCGCAGAGGATAATGAGGTTCTCCTTGAGGGAGAGCTCGTTGGCGGCTTTCTGGTCAAACCGCTCGCCGTCCGGGGCGGTGAAGATGATTTCGTCGTAGTGGCGTTCGGAGGTCAGATGGGTGATCAGCCGGTCGATAGGTTCAATCTGCAGCACCATCCCGGCGCCGAAACCGAAGGCGTAGTCATCTACCTTGCGGTGCTTGTCCAGCGTCCAGTCGCGCAGGTTATGCACGTATATCTCGCAAAGACCTTTGTTCTTCGCGCGCTGGATGATGGAGTGGTTCAGCGGAGACTCCAGCAGCTCCGGGCAACAAGTGATGATATCGATTCGCATGTTTTTCTTTGAAAAACGTTAAACAGTTAATTTCCTTTCTATGCTGAGGCCGCTCTTCCCGTTTCATCGGGAAGACGCTCAGGGTACGGGATCGTAGCCCGAGCCGCCCCAGGGGTGGCAGCGGAGGATGCGCTTGACGCCGAGCCAGCCGCCCTTGAAGATTCCGTATTTGAGCACCGCCTCCACCATATACTGGCTACACGTAGGCGTATAACGGCAGGACGGCGGCGTGAGCGGCGAGATAAAGACCCGGTAGAAATAGACGGGGACCAAAAACAGATGACGGACAACTGTTTTTAATTTGAGATGTGTGATTTTGGATTTTGAATTGCTCATTGTCCGGTACCGGCTATTTTCTTCAACGCTTTGATGACTGCTTTCTCTATCGTGGCGAAGGGCTGCTCCTCCTTGTCAATATAGTTGAAAGCGATCAGGAAGGACAGCTGATCGCTGTCGCTGTCAGAACCCAGAATATCCTGATGGAGCCTGTACGCCTCGCGCATCAGACGGCGCAGACGGTTGCGCTTGACGGCGCGTTTGAAAAGCGATTTGGGTGCCCAGACGAGCACTTCTGTAGCAGCCGTTTGTCCTTCGGGAACCTTCTCCCATGTCACGCGCATAGGCCACGCCGTGAAGCGCTTGCCCTCTTTGTACAGGCGCGTGATACGCTCCTGACCGCAGAGTTTATGCTGTTTGGGAAAAGTATTCATTCTTATTGGTTCTTGTCCAGATAACCGGCTATCGCCATGGGCAGGGAGGCGAAGGCTTTGCCGGGACCGGCCTCTATATCCACGCGGAAACCTGCTTCGTCTAATGCGCGCACCGTACCCTCTCCGAAAGCGGCGATGAGTGTCTTGCCCTGCTTCCAGTCCGGGAAATTCTCGCAAAGAGAGGTCACACCCGCAGGCGTGAAGAGTGCGATGATGTCGTAGTCAAAGGGTTTGTCCTTCGGCCAGGGGGTGGTCACCGTGCGGTACATGATAGCCGGCTGCACCTCTATATGGTTTTCGGCGAACATGTTGATCTGGTCCTGGGTATGGATGTCGGAGAGCACCATGAGGTATTTCTCGTTGGGGCGGCGGTGCATGGCCGGCAGCAGGTCCTCGAACTTGTTACCCGTCTCGGGGAAGAAGACTTTGCGCTTGCGGTAGTTGATGAACTTCTGCAGATAGAGACCTACCTGCTCGGAGTTGCAGTAGTAGTGCATCGAGTCGGGTACGGTAAGACGCATCTCTTCGCACAGCCGGAAATAGTGCTCGGCTCCCAGACGGGAGTTGAGTATCACTGCCGTGTAGTCCAGCGGGTTGATATGCTGCTGACGGAATTCCCGGGCCGTCAGACCCTCAATGTGAATAAACTGGTAGAAGTCACATTGTACGCCGTATTGGTCTTCCAGACGGCTGTACGGGTTATGCGCCGTCTCCGGACGCGGTTGGGAAAATAGAATTTTCTGTATCATAGGGTAGTTATCATTATCGAGGAAAGATATAGGAGTCCGCCCATCGGCAGAATCTCCAATGTACCTATATAAAGGGCAATATACAGGAGCGCCGCCGGTGAGCATGCGTATGTCCGTCCGACGCGGTAGGTCCATACCACAAGGAACAGCACCGCTACGGCTGCGCATATCCATCGGACGGCGTGTATCGAACCGAGATGAACCGCCACCAGGATAGCCGGATAGAGCAGGCATGCGCATATCGTCGTGAGATCTCCGTACTGCTCATACACCGGAGCAGAACGCTGCGAGAGCATGAACGTGTAGCCCAGCAGACCGTTGCATATCCTTTTCAGCAGCATCGTGCCGAAAATGGCTCCTATCACGGCTGCGTACGCGGTGAAGGACAACTCCCCGCCGGAATATACACACAGATTGATACCCATCGCTATGGTACCTGTCCGGAAGAGGGTGACCAGGAGCTGGCCGTATAGGTTGCGGGGTGCATCCTTGTAGGTGCGATCGTTATGCGAGAGCAGCGATCTATGCGCCTGGCTGATGACGCCGGGTTGCATGAACTCGCTGGCAATACCGCATAGCAGCAGGAGGAACATCGTCCATCCCCACCATGAGGCACTCCAAGGGGTTAATATGTGCTCAATCGCGTTCATCGGTTATGCTTCTGTCTCTTCCGCCCAGATAAACAGTTTGTCGCCGCGGCGGATGAGGGTGTCGGTCTTGAGGGAGAAGAACTGTCCTTTCTCTACGCGTTCCGTCGGCTTGCCTTTTGCATCCCGCATCCCTTCGGCCTTGCACTCATAGACGCCGGTGGTCTCGCCGGTGATGAGCAGGTCCCGGCCTTGCTCGATTGCCTCCACGGCTTCCACTATGAATTCCGCCACACTCAGGTTCTTGAAGAAATTGGTGCATTTAGCGGCGTAGATCTTCTTCCGCGTAGCTTTATTGCCGTAGGAGCGGGTCCATTCGCCTATTCTCTGACCTTGGTAGTAACCGTCCCAGAAACCGCGGTTGAAAACCCGGCTGAGCCGTTCGTCCCAATCGGCTATCTTCGGCTCTATAACGGCGTCGTCGGCATATTCGCCGCGCTGCCATGCCTCTACCGCCTCTTTGTAGCACCGCACGACGGTAGCCACATACTCGGCGCCGCGGGCACGGCCTTCTATCTTCAGCACCCGTACACCGGCGTCCAGCATCTTGTTGAGGAATCCGATGGTCTTGAGGTCTTTTGGACTCATGATATACTGGTTGTCGATGTCCAGCTCCAGGTCGGACGACTTGTCCTTGACGGTATATCCTCTCCGGCATACCTGTACGCACGCGCCGCGGTTGGCGGAGAGACCGTAGTTGTTGAGGGAGAGGTAGCATTTGCCGCTGACAGCCATGCACAACGCGCCGTGGCAGAACATCTCGATACGGATCGGCTCGCCGCTGCGGCCGCATATATGCTGCTCCTGTATGTCGCTGTAGATAGAGGCTACCTGCTCCATGTTCAGCTCCCGTGCCAGCACTACTACGTCGGCGAACTGCGCATAGAACCGCAGCGCCTCGGTGTTGGCGATATTGAGCTGGGTGGAGAGGTGTACCTCCTGGCCGATGCTGTTGGCGTACTGCATCACGGCGATGTCGGAGGCGATGACGGCATCTACGCCTGTCTCATGCGCCTTATCGACTATCGTGCGCATCAGCGGCAGGTCCTCGGGGTACATCACAGTGTTGACCGTCAGGTAGGTCTTCACCCCCGCCTCGCGGCAGAGGGAAACAATCTTGCCCATGTCCTCCGTCGTGAAATTGACCGAACTGCGGGCGCGCATGTTCAGGTGCTCGATGCCGAAATAGACGGAGGTGGCACCGGCTTGTATCGCCGCTGCCAGGCTCTCCCAGCACCCTACGGGCGCCATGATCTCTATATTTGCCAATGGGTCATTGGTCATTGGTCTTTCTTCTTTCGACTTTTTACTTTCGACTTTCTTCTTTAAGCGTAGCGGTCTTCAACAGGTACTCCGCTATCTGCACGGCGTTGAGGGCGGCGCCTTTGCGTATCTGGTCGCTTACGCACCAGAAACTCAGGCCGTTTTCATCCGTCAGATCCTTGCGCACACGGCCGACGAACACCTCGTCTCTGCCGCTCAGGAACAGCGGCATGGGGTAGATTTTCTTCTCCGGCTCGTCCATCAGGACGCATCCCGGTGCGTTGGAGAAAGCCTCTTTTGCCTCTGCGGCACTGACAGGCCGCTCCGTCTCTATCCACACGCTCTCGCTATGGGCTCTGAGGGACGGCACACGTACGCAGGTGGCGCTGACTTGTATATCCGAGTGCATGATTTTCCGCGTCTCGT
Source organism: uncultured Bacteroidales bacterium (assembly GCA_902774995.1). GTDB lineage: Bacteria > Bacteroidota > Bacteroidia > Bacteroidales > Paludibacteraceae > Colicola. Next base: position 8,238 of record CACYKR010000006.1, read on the forward strand.
GGTACATCTTCAGTTCCTCTTTGGTATAACCGTTCTCGGTGAAGACATCCACATGCGGGATGAGGTTGTAGGCCAGCTGGTAGGCGAATTTCTCTACCGTAGGCGCTTCGCCCGCCACGATCTGGCGGTATTGGTTTTCTAACTCTTTCATCGCCTGCGCTCCTGCGCCCGAAGCCGCCTGATAGGTGGCTACATGTACGCGTTTGATATGCGTCAGACGCTCGATGGCCTGCAACGCTACGACCATCTGGATGGTGGTGCAGTTGGGGTTGGCGATGATGTTACGCGGACGGACTAACGCATCCGCCGCATTGACCTCCGGTACAACCAGAGGCACGTCCTCCTCCATGCGGAAGGCGGAGGAGTTGTCAATCATGATGGTGCCGAAACGGGTGATGTCTTCCGCATACGTGCGTGACACGCCTGCGCCCGCAGACACAAAAGCAATATCGACGCCTCTGAAAGCGTCGTCGTGTTGCAGCAACTGAACGGTCAGTTCTTTGCCGCGGAAGGTATATGTCCGTCCGACACTGCGTTCCGACCCGAACAGCCGCAACTCAGAACACGGGAACCGCCGCTGTTCCAAGACAGCCAGCAGTTCCTGTCCGACGGCGCCGGAAGCGCCTACAATAGCTATGACCATGGTTATGCCAAAGCGATAACCGGTTCAGCTTCCGTCTCCGTGAAGGTGATTTTGCCCTCACGTGCCAACCAACCCAGGGCCAGATAAAGCTCCTCGTTTTTCAGCTTGGTGGCTTTCTTCAGTGCTTTCAGTCCTTGTGCACCGTTCTGCAGAGCGCCCCAGATGAGGCCTGCGTTTTCTCCGATTTTTGTAATCATAACACCTTGAATTTTTAAATAAAAAGACTAATATAATTAGTGGTACATGTACTTTGTTCCTTCGTACATCGTACTTCGTCCCTTCGTACTTTAACTTATTCCTCCCATTTCTTGAAGATCAGGCACGCGTTGTGTCCTCCGAAACCGAAGGTGTTGCTTAGTGCGTACTTGATATCGCGTTTCTGGGCTTTGTCGAATGTGAAGTTGATACGGTAGTCGATCTCTTCATCCGCGTCCTCGGGGTCATGGTTGATGGTAGGCGGGATGATCCCGTCTTTGAGGGCCATGATACATGCCAGAGCCTCTACGGCACCGGTAGCACCGATAAGGTGTCCGGTCATGGACTTGGTGGAGTCGAGGTTCATCTCATATACATGCTCGCCGAAGACCCGCTGGATGGCTTTTACCTCCGTCACGTCTCCTAAGGGCGTGGAGGTGCCGTGGGTGTTGATGAAATCAATAGCCTCCGGTTGCAATCCGGCATCTTTGAGTGCCAGCCGCATCACGCGCTCTGCACCCTTGCCCTCCGGATCGGGGGCGGTCATGTGGTACGCGTCGGATGTCATCCCTTCGCCTACTATCTCGGCGTAAATCTTCGCGCCGCGCGCTTTCGCATGCTCGTATTCCTCCATGATGATACACGCGGCCCCTTCGCCCAGTACAAAACCGTCACGGCTCTTGGAGAACGGCCGGCTGGCGGTCGCAGGCGAGTCGTTACGCGTAGAGAGGGCGTGGAGGGAGTTGAAACCGCCGATACCCGTATAGGTGATATCCGCGTCGGCTCCTCCGGTCAGCAGCACGTCGGCATGTCCCAAACGGATCTGGTCGAATGCCGAACCTACGGCGTGGGACGACGAGGAGCAGGCGGTGCTGACCGAGAAACTCGGACCGCCCAACCCGAAACGGATGGATATCTGACCCGCCGCAATGGACGGGATGGCTTTCGGAATCATGAACGGGTTGAAACGCGGTACGCCGTCGCCTTTGGCGAAGTCGATGATCTCCTCCTCGGTGGAGTGCAGGCCGCCCATGCCGCTGCCCCAGATGACTCCTACGCGGCTGCGGTCCTCTTTCTCCAGGTCCAGACCGCTGTCGCGCAGTGCCTCATCGGCTACGCAGACAGAGAACTGGGAGTAACGGTCCATTTTCCGTGCCTCTTTGCGGTCTATCACGACAGTGGGGTCAAAGCCCTTTACCTCTCCGGCAAACTGTGTCTTGAACAGGCTGGCGTCAAAAGCGGTGATAGGCGCAATGCCGTTCTTGCCGCTGATCAGCGCCTGCCAGGTCTCCGGGGCGGAATTACCTACCGGTGTGAGGGCTCCAAGACCCGTAATTACAACTCGTCTTAATTCCATAAACAGTGATTCGTATAAATATAGCATACGAGTTTACAGGATGCCCGTAAACTCGTATTCCTTGTGCGGATACAGATTACTTCGTAGCGTTCTCGACGTACGCGATAGCGTCGCCTACCGTAGCGATCTTCTGGGTGTCCTCATCCGGAATAGAGATACCGAACTCCTTCTCAAACTCCATGATCATCTCTACAGTGTCCAGCGAATCAGCGCCAAGATCGGTTTGGAAATTAGCGTCATTGGTTACCTGAGACTCCTCTACTCCAAGCTTATCAACGATGATCGCTTTTACTTTTGCTTCAATTTCTGCCATAATACTAAAAGGTTTTAGTGATTAAATATGTGTGTTTTTATTAAGATTCGTAATGTTCTATTGCCGCATATTTCGGAAATAGGCCACAAAATTACTGCTTTTTTCTGATATATGCAAATTTTTTGGATTATTTTTCGATTTTGTTATCTAAAAATAACACAATCTTACCTAAATAGGACCCGCTTTTGCTCATTTGGACTACGGGTATGCTGTCCCTGTCAAGGTCTGCTACCCGCAGGTCGTCGTACAACTTATGGGTATGTCCGCCTACGATCACGTCAATGCCGCGGGTGGTCTCCGCCAACCGTGTGTCGCATGCGTCCTCCGGCGCTTTGCCGCAGGTGCCCATATGGCTGAGACAGATCACGATGTCGCATCCCTGTGCCCGCAAGGTGTCTGTCGCTGCCTGTGCCGCGGGGTAGGGGTCCGTGTACCCGGCGGGAAGGAAATTCTTGTCCGCTATCAGCCCCTTCGGGTTGCATCCCAGGCCGAAGATACCGATCTTCAGGCCGCCTTTGTGCAGAATCACCCACGGTTTGACCAGTCCCTCCAAGGCGGTGCCGGAGAAATCGTAGTTGGCGCAGACAACCGGGAATTGCGCTTCGCGAAGGATGACGGCGAGGGTGTCGAGCCCGTTGTCGAACTCATGGTTGCCGAGCGTAGCGGCGTCGTAACCCATCTTGTTCATTGCGTCTATCTCCACGCGGCCGTGGTAGAGGTTGAAATACGGTGTGCCCTGACAGAAATCACCTGCATCCAGTAGCAGCAGGTTCTTGTCCGCCTTGCGCTCCTGCGCAATGAGACCCATCCGCCGCGCATAGCCGCCTGTACCGTTCGAACGCGGTTCGACCTGCGAATGGGTGTCGTTGGTATGCAGGATCGTCAGATGGTCGGCCTGCGGCGTGCAGGCTGCGAGACAAAGAATAAAGAATAAAGAATAATGAATTTTCATACTACATATCAAATTTCCTTCTCCCCCTTTGAGAGGGGGCGGGGGGTGTCCTCAAACCTCAAACCTCTTCCTCAGCTCGTCGTTGCCTATCACCGAGACGATCGTCTTGCCGTCCGGCGTGCGGGTGTATTGGGGGAGTTGTGTGAGACGCGAGACGAGGTCCTGCCGCTCGTCCTCGGTAAGCGTCTTGCCAGTAGGTATGGCGGCGCTCTCCGCCAGCGAGAGAGCAATCTGTTCGCGCCACTCCTGCTGCGTGTTCGCGTCCCGCTCCTTGACCCGGAGCAGAATCTCCTGCACTACCGGTACGGCACTGCGGTCGGCAATCTGCGCCGGTACGCCCTGGATGGAATAGCTGTCAGGGCTCAGCTGTTCGATATCAAACCCGATAGTCTGCAAATCAGGCAGGATAGTGCCCATCAGCGCCATCTCGTCGCGCGGCAGAGCCAGCACTTCGGGGAAAAGGAGCTGCTGCATGGCTCCCCGGGTGTGCGTCAGCTGGTCCATGAACCGGGCATAGAGCACCGCCATATGGGCGCGGTGCTGATGGATGAGCAGCAGCCCGTCCGTCCGGGGAGTTATCAGGTACCGCCCGTCATACTGCCATACCGGACCGGTAAGCGTCTCCTCCGGCTCAGGCAGATTCTCATACAGCCCTTCCCAGCCTGTCGGTGCCTTGTCGGGATAGACGGTATTGCGCGTATGGAAGGGGTTGTAATGCGGGTCAACGGTGACTTGCGGACGGCTCACCGGACGGTCGCTTGGCGCAGGTATGTCAATAGCCCCCGCTGTGTCAAAATCAATCTGCGGCGCAAGGGTGAACTTACCCAGCGCCTCCCGTACGGAAGCCATCAGGATCTGGAAAATGGCCTGCTCGTCGGCGAACTTGATCTCCGTCTTCGTCGGATGGATATTCACGTCGATGGACTCCGGGGAGATGTTGAAATAGATGAAGAACGACGGCTGGTAGTCGTTTGCCAGCATACCCGAATACGCCGTCTGCACGGCTTTCAGGAAATAGGGGTGGCGCATGTACCGCCCGTTGACGAAGAAATACTGCTCCGCCTTGCGGGTAGCCGCTTCAGGCTTGACTACGAATCCGGAGACGGACACCAGCTCCGTGTCGGTCTTGATCTCCACGAACGACGAGGTGTAGGCGTTCCGCTTGGGGTTGCCGAAGACCGCCTCGATACGCTGTTTCTCCGTGCCGGCTGGCAGTTCGTGCAGGATCTCGTCGTTGTGGACGAAAGTGAACGCCACCTTCGGATAGACCAGTACGATGTGATAGAATTCTGTCAGCAGGTTGCGTAGCTCCGTCTGGTCGGTCTTGAGGAATTTCCGCCGGACGGGTACGTTGAAGAAGAGGTTGGATACTTTGATGTTCGTTCCTACGGGGCAGGAGCATACCTCCTGGCGGATGAACTCCGAGCCGTGTATCTCTAACAGCGTACCTGTCTCGTCCTCCGCCCGCCGGGTGGTCATCTCTACCTGCGCTACGGCGCAGATGGACGGCAACGCCTCTCCGCGGAAACCCATCGTACGGAGCGAGAACAGATCCTGCGCCTCGCGGATCTTGCTGGTGGCGTGGCGTTCGAACGCCAGACGGGCGTCCATCTCGCTCATGCCTATCCCGTCATCAATCACCTGCAGCAGCGTCCGCCCTGCGTCACGGACAATCACCCGGACATGCGTCGCTTGCGCGTCCAGGCTGTTCTCCACGAGCTCTTTCAGACACGACGCCGGGCGTTGTATGACTTCCCCCGCCGCGATCTGGTTCGCTACGCTGTCCGGTAACAGATGAATGATATCCACTCCTTATTATATTAATATATAGAACGTGAAGACGAGCAATCCTAACAGCACGATCCAGAACAGCAGCCGCGACTCTTTCTTCTTGCGCAGCTCGGTCATGTTCTTCTCGTGCTCTTCTCTGAAAGCCCCGCGACGAAGACGCGCAAGTCTTTTATCCTTGCGCGCCTCCTTATCCTCGTCGTAATAAATGGGGCGATAGTCCCACTCACGGGGTTTGTTTACTTTCGGGAACAGAACCGACATTACTTAACGATAACTTGGAACTCGGCCTCCTCAGCGAACTTGGCGAACTCGATATCGTCTTTAGCGCGCTCTTTGAGGGCTGCGTCCTTGGCTACGGCTGCTTTCAGGTTCTCGTAAACGGCAGCTTTGTCATTGGTGCGTGCGCCTACGATAGCTTTCAGATAAGCGGTGGTAGCATTCGGCTCTTTTACGTTGTTGAGGGTCTGACGGGCAGCAGCGTAGTCCTCGTTGAGGATCTGCTGAACGGCAGCGTTGTTAGAAGCGGTGTTGCCGTAAGCCTTCTTGGCGGCAGCGTAGTCACCCTTCTTGGTGTAGAGCGTACCGAGAGCGGCATTGAGGTTGGCCTTCGTGCCCGCAGCTTTGCCCAGGTACTCCTCGGCTTTGGCGAGGTCGTTGTCAGCCATAGCGGCCAGACCGGCGTTGTAGTTCACGTCCGGATCGTTCGGCTGGATCTCCAGAGCCTTGGCGTAGCAGCGGCGTGCCTCGGCAATGTTACCCTCTGCGAAATAGAGCTCGCCCATACCGTTGTAAGCGCGGTAGTCGTTGTACAGCTCGGCTGCCTTCTGGTAGATAGCCATCTGCTCTTTGGCGTCCTTGGTCAGCGTAGCAGCATACAGCAGCTCCTCTACGCTCAGCTGGGCAGCGTCGGTCTTGGCCAGTGCGGCAATCTCCTCGTCGCTCTTGCCGATCAGGTCGGTGGTGAGGATCAGACGGCTGCGGCGGAGTGCCGGCAGTACCTCGTCTGCGATGGTCTTATATACGGCGCTCAGGTTCTTGATCTGGGCCTCGCGCTCCTCGGGATCGCTGTACATGGAGAGTACGCGCAAAACGAGGTCCTTGTCCTGCATGTTGCTCTGCTCAACGGCTGCCTGGAATCCTGCCCAGTCCTCAGCGGTGATGTTAGCTTCTACCTCGTTGGTCACTTTGTTCTTCTTCAGGTCTTTCTTGAGGAAGTCCTGAGCGGCTTTCTGACGGTTCTTGGCCAGTTTCTCGTTCAGGTCCATGCCGCCGTCCGGGGAAGCGTAACCGCTGACCTCGATCTTGTTGATGGCTTTCTTCTCGTCTGCCTGAGCGTCCTTGATAGCAGCCTGCAGCGCTTTCATCTCCTCGCTCTTGGTCTCCGAGCTGCGGAGGGTTGCCTGCTGGATGAGGAACTTGATGTCAGCCTCGGTCATCTCCTGGATGATGCGCTGGAACTTGTCCGGTGTAGCTGCCAGTTTGTTGTCCTGAGCCTCTGCCAGCTCGTCGGTAACGAGCACGCCGTCAGCTACTTTGATGTCCGGGATCTCGATTACTTTTTTGCCTACGCGGCCCTCGAAGCGCAGATACAGCTCCGACTTGCGCATCTCCGGCTCGTATTTGAACGAGCAGCTCTGGGTGTATTTGCCACCCTGCTTGTAGTTCACGGTCTTGCCGTTCTCTTTTGCCTTCTCGCCTACATAGGTCACAGGCTCGCCCAGCGCCTCCTTGCCTGCGTATTTCAGGACAGGAGTAACAACCAGCACGCCTTTCTTGGCAAATTTCTTTGCGGGGAAAGTACCGGTAATCTGAGCATCTACTTTGTCACCCACCTTCTGCAGCGGGTTCGGATTAACGGACAACTGGTCCGGATTCGGTAACGTCTTGTTACACGAAGCCAACAATGCTACGGCAGCAATGAGGCTAAAGAATAAACTTTTCTTCATAGGTTAAAAATTGTTTATTTGTAAATGTTTGTTGTGTTAGCAAACTAATCGGCTGCAAAATTAGTAATAATTTTTGACATACGCAAGTATTTGCGACATTTTTTTATAAAATCGTGCATTATTACGCCAATTCCCGCTCTTTAACCCCTTTAAAGGGGGAGAAGAAGTCGGTGCGGCCTCAATAACCCCACCCCTCATTTGTTCTACGACCGTCCACCGGACGCTCGATCGGGCAAAGCCCTTCACCCCACAAGGGGAGGAGAGAGGCGAAAGGATGAGCGGCGAAAGGCGTTGGCGCGGCTGGGGAGGATGGGGATGAAGGAGAGGTCGGAAGCAAGGGAGGCTTCGGCGAGGTGATTTAGGTATTCGGTGGTGATTTCTATGTTTACAGTCGGCTCTTGAGACTCCTGATTTTGAGCTCTTTGGGCTTCGGCTTGGAGCTGACGGTAGATACAGACATAGGTATATTGGTAGAAACGGGAATAGGGCTTGAGACCGGGGTCGGGCTTGGCTCCGCCTTTGACGACCGTATAATAATGGTGGAAGAAACGGAGCTTCCATTCGAGGGCTTCGATCGAGTGGTCATGCTCCAAGGCGTGGGCCAGGCGCTGGGCTTCCTTGATGAGGTTACGGTTAGCCACACAGGCCGCTGACCATTGTTTCGGGAAATGGTAGGTATAGAGTTCGAAGAGGCCGTCGCGGTAGCGGGAGTGACGTACGACGATGTGTTTACGGTACTTGCGTCCTTCCTTCTCCGAGTTCATGGCCCCCCAGAGGGCATTGATGCCTCCTATATCCATACGGAAGTAATGCACGCCCCTTTTGTGGGGAGTGGCGGTAGGCGGGAGTTGAACGAAAAAGGCGCCGACGGATTTCAAACCGTTAATAACGCGCGTTTTGAGGTGTTTAGGCATATGTTGTAAATAGTTGTAGGTGTGCGGTTTATAGGCTGTTTTAGTTTGACAAAGTCTAGGATTCGTCCGAGGCTGGTCTGAAGTTGGTCCTATGTTGGGCCGGGATGGAGGTGGTTTGGGGTGGTTTTAGGATAAATTGGGGATGTTTCTGAAATCGGGTACAAAGATACAACAAAAAAACGGAATATGCAAATTTTCGGGGCTTTGAAAGTGAAAAAAATGTAAAAGAAAGAGAACAATAGCCGCGGCAAACTGTCGCGGCTATTGTAATGGTTCAGGAAAATTTATTCTACTTGATACTTGATGTCAGAAAGTATTGTACTATAATCTTTCAAAATTCTTTTCCAATCAGTAAAGTCTTGATCTGTCGGGTCTTTTTTATAGGCGATTTGGCTCTGTACCATCATATTATACTGCAACTTACCATCGCCATTATCCGGACGCTCTTTTATTTCAACCCTAGTGCGAACCACATAACCCTTGAATGATTTCTGAGTCCATGCAGTTCTATACCATCCAGAGATATTGTCATTAATCTCCAAAGTCTCAAATTTCTCGCTGATAAAGTATTTCATTCGCTGGATAGCATCGTCACGGGACATACCTTTCCTTACCGTTATAACAAATTTTTTATTTGCGTTTTCAGTAATAGGATCGGAAGCGACGTATCCTTCGTCCACTTCCAATTTGCTTGTCATATTTGTAGGAACATCGTCTTCAAAGTAAATCAAATTACTATATTCAAGATACCCGTCCGCTACAATATTTAACCGAATAGGACGTTCTTTAAGCAATTTAATGGATGCCTCTTTTTGTCCTTCGCTGACCACGACTCCATCTACATAAAACTTAGCAGGTGCATCTACACGAATATTTACGGTACGTGTATTACGAACCATTTCTACATTATAATTCATATTGATGCTTGTTTGGTCATAAAAGTTAATACGTTTCAAATATGTATCATGTTCTTCTGCCATCAGTTTGATAGTTTTTGACTCACCTTTATGAATGTCAAACTCCACTTGTCCTTGTCCAGCTTCACGGCCATCTACATAAATAACCGCCTCTTTGGGATCTGTGGTGACCGTAACATGCTTACGATTGGGTTTCAACTTGATTTCCATTGTTTTGGGAGACTTCATGTTTACTACGAACGATTCAGAATCGTAGCCATCCGCTTTGGCTGTAAAAGCCAAATCAACGATAGAACACGTAATGCTGTAAACGCCTTCCGAAACAGGCTGAACGGCTTTACCTTTCTGTTGATACAAAGTGGCAGAAGCCGGTTCAATGGTGATTTGCACCGATTTGGCAGATAGTGTAAATGCACACATCAATGCCGCCATAAATAACAAAGATTTCTTTAACATAAATTTGTGTTTTTTGATGCCTACTCTTTATCGGATTTTCGGCACTCTCCGTTTATACAAATATAAAAAAAAGTGGACTCGACATTGTCGTTCCACCTTATGAGGCCTTCGCATTGCCTTACCTTTAAGAACCGACAACGCAAAGCCCACAACGAATATATCAACATTCTACACGCCCACAACCATATCCTTACGGCTACGATAAAACGCATAGACAGCCTGTCTATATTCATGAGGCATTTACCGTTGCTATGCTCTGAAAGGTAAATGAAAGTTGCGAAGTTTCATAAGGTCAGAACAAGCGTCAATAAACGCTATATTATGTCACCGCTTTTTAACGCTGTCGGTACCAGCGACAAGGGGTGTTTAAACCTTTGCGGGTGCAAAGGTACTACAAATATTTGAAATACGCAAATTTATTTGTGTTTTTTTGTAAATACGGTATATTTCATGGCTAATATCAGATAGAAAGGCGGGAGGGTTGTCCCAATAATGGGACAAAAATGGATGATGAAAAAGCCGGATCTGATCCGGCGGAAAAGAAGAAAGGCACGGAAAGGTGAAAAGTGTGTAAAAGGTGAAAGGTGAAAGGATGAGAGGGGTACAGAGAGGCGGGAGAAAGGGCAAAACAGAAGGCATAAAGGACAAGACAAAGCATAAAAATACTGAAAAAATGCGTGCGCGCTTGCATATATGCAAAAAAAGTAGTACCTTTGTAGCCGATATGAGAAAAAGACTGCCAAAAATAGCCAAAGGTGTAGCGGCTCGTGCCGTAGCGGGCATCGCTGTGTTCGTCATGGCGGGCGTGGTGATGACGGGTTGCAACAAGCCCTCGAAGGTGGAGCAGTACCGTGCGGAGAAGCACCTGCGTGACTCCGCCGGCTTGGCGGACCAGGAGCGCAGCATGGCCTATTACGAGCAGCAGTTGGCGGAGGTGACGCCTAAGGCGGATTCACTCTTGGCGTATTTCGAATACGAGAAAAACGACAAGTATCAGGACCACGGCAACTATGTGGTGCGGAACGCGAAACTGAAGGTCTGGAACGGGTTGCGGGTGTTGGTGCGTGACGACGGCGGGGCGCTGCTGGTGTATAAGAACGGCAAGCGTCTGAGTGACGGACAGGTGGCGGAGCTGGTGCAGAAAGAAGACAAGGCGGTGCTCTGTGCCATGGAGCTGCAGACCGTGATGCGGGATATACACGAATTGGAGAAGCGTATCCAACGGACCTCGCTGGAGATACAGAAATACGAAAAACGATTGCAACTATGAATGAGACGAAATACGAGAGCAAGATCACCTCGGCGCGCTGCTCGGCGCAGGAGATTTACCGGGTGTTGAGTAACCTGCAGAACCTGGAACGCGTTCGCGAGTTCATTCCGCAGGATAAGATTCAGGAAATGGAGATAGAGCCGGACCGCGTGCGGATGAAAGTGGACGGATTGGCGCAGAAGATTACTATCGCCATTGTGGACCGGATAGAGAACGACACGGTGAAGTTCGGCGCCGAAGGGATTCCTATGGATGCGAACTTCTGGATACAGCTCAAGGAAGTGAGCCCCACTGACACGCGTATCAAACTGACGGTGAAAGCGGATATCCCCTTCATGTTCAAAATGATGGTGGATAAGAAACTGCAGCAGGGGCTCGATCAGGCGGCGGATATGCTGGCGCAGTTCCCCTATGCTCAGTGGAGCTGACGGTTACGGTTGGAGATTAAAGATTTTAAATTTATATGAAAACACCAAAGATTCACAGAGAGGGCCGCGGACTGATTGTCGGCACGGTGCTGCTACTCTTTATCATCAATGTGCCGATTTATCTGTTTGTCCAGCCCCAGTGGGTGTTCGGCGTGACGCTGGTGCTGACGGCGATGCTGCTGGTTTTCGTGACCTATTTCTTCCGTAACCCGGTGCGTATCCTGGAGATAGACGACCCGAACTTCATCATCGCCCCGGCGGACGGCCGCGTGGTAGTGGTGGAGCCGACGGAGGAGAACGAGTATTTCCACGAGCGGAAACTGCAGGTGTCGATCTTCATGTCGCCGTTTAACGTACATGCCAACTGGTACCCCATCGAGGGAACTATCCTCGTGAGCGAGCACCAGAAAGGTCATCACAAGGGCGCGTGGCTGCCGAAATCGAGTACGGAGAACGAACGCAGTCTGGTAGTCATCGAGACGCCGAACAAAGTGCAGATTGCTGTCCGCCAGATTGCCGGTGCCATGGCGCGCCGTATCGTCACGTACGCCAAACCCGGCCAGAGGGCGCGCCGGAATACCCATCTGGGATTTATCAAACTGGGCAGCCGGGTGGATATGTATCTCCCGCTGGATACGGAGATGTTCGTAGCCGTAGGCGAGGCGGTACGAGGCAATGAAACCATTATCGGCCGTCTTGCTGATAGAAATTAAAAATTACGAATTACGAATTAAAAATTACGAACCATGAATAAGTTTGAAGAATTATTCGCGCAGTACCCCTGCCCGTTTACCGATGAGCAAGTGAAGGCTCAGGTAGAAGAGATCGAAGCCAAACATTTTGACGAGAACAATAACGTAGAGGTGTGGAAACAATGCCTCCACCAGATCGACTATACCACCCTTTCCGCGGACGACACCGTGGCTAAGGTGGAGAAGATGGCGAACGCAGTCAATAATTTCGAAAAGGATTTTCCGGGTATCCCGAACGTAGCGGCTATCTGTGTCTATCCGGCGATGGCGGAGTATGTGCGCCGTGCGCTGAAGGATCCGGCTTTCCGTATCGCCTGCGTGAGCGGCGGTTTCCCGGCTTCCCAGACTTTCCTGGAGGTCAAAGTGGCGGAGACCGCCATGGCTATCAAAGCCGGCGCTACGGAGATAGATATCGTCCTCTCCGTAGGCAAGTTCCTGGAGGGCAACTATCAGGAGTGCTTCGACGAGATCAGCGAACTCAAGGCGGTTTGCGGAGACAAGCATCTCAAAGTGATTCTCGAAACCGGTCTGCTCAAGACGGCGGAGAATATCTGGAAAGCATCCATCCTCTCCATGGCGGCGGGCTGCGACTTCATCAAGACTTCTACCGGCAAGATAGCGGTCAATGCTACGCCGGAGGCTACCTTCGTCATGTGCCACGCCATCAAGGCTTGGCGCGAGAAGACAGGCGTGAAGATGGGTTACAAACCCGCCGGAGGTGTATCGACCACCGCTGAGGCGGTACAGCATTACACCCTCGTCAAAGAGATCCTCGGCGAGGAGTGGCTCAACAACGAGTCCTTCCGTTTCGGTGCTTCGCGTCTGGCAAACAACTTGTTGTCCTCTATCGTAGGAAAAGAAACGAAGTATTTTTAGTCGAAAGACAAAAGTCGAAAGTCGAAAGATGAATAAGATTCTAAGCAAGAGATTTTTCTCACCCAATGTAGCGGAGCTCGTGGTAGAAGCTCCGCTCATTGCGCGTAGCCGCAGAGCCGGACATTTCGTGATTATCCGTGTGGATGCCCTCTCGGAACGCGTGCCGCTGACTATTGCCGGAGCTGATATAGAGAAAGGTACCATCACCTTGGTGGTGCAGCAGGTTGGCGCTTCAACCCACAAACTGCTGGCGATGGAACCGGGGGAGTGCATCCATGACGTGGTGGGTCCGCTCGGACGCGCTACGCGTATAGAGAAATACGGAACGGTCGTGTGCGCCTGCGGTGGAGTGGGAGCCGCTCCCATGCTGCCTATCGCCGAGGCACTCAAGAAAGCCGGCAACAGGGTAGTTACCGTACTCGCGGCGCGTAACAAAGACCTGATTATCCTAAAGGACGAACTGGCTCAGTGGTCCGACGAACTGATGGTCATGACCGACGACGGTTCGATGGGCAAGCAGGGCGTGGTGACTGTCGGCGTGGAAGAAGTCATCAACCGCGAGCAAGTGGACAAGTGCGTGACTATCGGTCCGGCTATCATGATGAAGTTCGTGGCGCTGACGACCGCCAAGTATAACATCCCCACGGAGGCTTCCCTCAACACCATCATGGTGGACGGAACAGGTATGTGCGGCGCCTGCCGTGTGACGGTAGGAGGCAAGACGAAGTTCGTCTGTGTCGATGGTCCGGAGTTCGACGCCCATGAGGTGGACTGGACGGAGATGCTCAGCCGCATGAAGTCCTACAAAGCCGAAGAGGCAGAGGCAATGGAGCAATATAGAGCGGGGACGGCGCCTGTCCTTAAAGACTTTAAAGACCTTAAAGACCCTAAGGACATTAAGGATATTAAGGTCAGCGCCGTAGAACCATTCTCCGGCACGGCGAAGGACCGCGTGGCTATACCGCGCGTGCAGATGCCGGAGCTCCGTCCGGAGGTGCGCGTGAAGAGCCTCCGCGAAGAGGTGAACCAGGGGCTGACCTTCGAACAGGCAATCACCGAATCGCACCGGTGCCTCAACTGCAAGAACCCCACCTGCGTACAGGGTTGTCCCGTCAATATCAATATACCGGGATTCATCAAGACCCTTGAATCCGGAGACATCAACGGAGCAGCCGCTATCATCAAAGAGAGCTCGTCTCTCCCTGCTGTCTGCGGACGTGTCTGTCCGCAGGAGAAACAGTGCGAGGCGCATTGTATCCATCTCAAGATGGGTCACCCTGCCGTTGCTATCGGCTACCTCGAACGCTTCGTCGCAGACCATAGTCTAACAGGCGGAGCCGCTCAAACAGCGAACGAGAGTGAGCGGTCAAACAGCGTAAGCGGTCAAACAGCGCAGCGCTCCAAAATAGCAGTCGTCGGCTCTGGTCCTGCGGGACTCACTTTCGCCGGAGATGCCGCCAAATACGGATACGAAGTGCACGTCTTCGAGGCGCTGCACGAGATAGGCGGCGTGCTCAAATACGGTATTCCCGAGTTCCGTCTGCCCAACGCTATCGTCGATAAAGAGATTGACGGCCTGCGGGCCCTGGGCGTACAGTTCCATACGGATACCATCATCGGCAAAACCATCTCCGTCAAGGAGCTGGAGGAGCAGGGCTTCAAAGGCATCTTCGTCGGTTCAGGAGCAGGTCTGCCGAGGTTCATGAATATACCCGGCGAGAACCTCAACGGTGTCCTCTCTTGTAATGAGTACCTCACCCGCGTCAACCTCATGGACGCCTCCAACCCTGCTACCGACACGCCCCTCCTGTACGGAAAGAACGTGATTGTCGTCGGCGGAGGCAACACCGCCATGGACGCCGTGCGTACGGCTAAGAGACTTGGCGCAGAGCACGCGATGATCGTTTACCGCCGTAGCGAAGAAGAGATGCCGGCGCGTGTCGAGGAGGTCAAGCACGCCAAGGAAGAAGGCATCGAGTTCATGACCCTTCATAACCCGATTGAGTACCGCGCCGACGAGAACGGACGCGTATGCGAAGCAGTGCTGCAAGTAATGGAGCTCGGCGAACCGGACGAATCGGGTCGTCGCAGTCCTGTCCCCGTAGAAGGAAAGACCCTCACGATACCGACCGATCTGGTGATCGTAGCGGTAGGCGTAAGCCCCAACCCGCTTATCCCAGCTTCCGTGGAGGGGCTGGAGATCAGCAAGAAAGGAACGATCGTGGTCAACGAAGGAATGCAGTCCGCTATCCCGGCTCTCTTCGCCGGCGGAGACATCGTACGAGGAGGCGCTACGGTTATTCTTGCCATGTCCGACGGGCGCAAAGCCGCCAAAGCCATGCACGAGTATATAGAGAATTGTAAATTGTAAATTGTACATTGTACATTGAACCTCCTGTTATCCATATTATTGTCTATCCATCTCCTGACGGGTCACCCGATCACGGGGCAGGCGAATATGTCCGTGCTGGTGCAGAATCTCAACACGGGCGAGGTCATTGATGAGTACCGTTCGGACAAGGTGGTGCCGCCTGCTTCGGTGATGAAGCTGCTGACGACTGCCGCCGCGTTGGAGATGATGGGACCCGGATTCCGGTTCCCTACTGTCCTGGAGTACACCGGCACGATAGAGGGCGGCGTGCTCAACGGAGACCTCTATATCCGCGGAGGATGCGACCCTTCGCTGGGTTGGAAAGGACGGAACGCGTTCCTCACCCAATGGGTGAAAGCCGTGAGAGAGGCGGGTATCCGACGTATCCGGGGAGCGGTGATAGCCGATATGACGATGCTGGACGGAGAAGCGCAGAACCCCAACTGGCTCTGCGAGGACGCGGGAAACTACTACGCCCCCGGTATCTTCGCACTCAATTATTACGGCAATACGATGAATATCGTGCTCCAAAGCGGTGCGCCGGGAACGGTGGCAAAAGTAATCAAGACCGAACCCGAAGTGGAGGATATATGTTTCATCAACCATGTACGGTGCGACAAGATTACCTACGACGGCGCTTTCGTCAGCGGTCTGCCGTACAGCCGCGAGCGATACCTCACCGGAGCGGTGCCTTCCAATCTTGGTACGTTCGGTGTTAAAGGAGACCTGCCGAACCCCGGACTGCTCCTGGCGCGTCATTTTACCGACAGGCTGCGGGAGGCGGGCGTAGAGGTATGGAGAGACGCTGCCTATCTCGCCGATTACAACCCGCTGACACCTCCCCGGACGGAGCTGTATATCCATTATTCGGAGCCGCTATCGGAAATCATCAAGGAGACCAATATCAACAGCAACAACCTCTATGCGGAAGCGCTGTTCCGGTATCTGGGTAGCCGTTATACCCTGCCCGGTACAATCCATAACAGCCAGGACCTGCTGCGTGACTACTGGCGCCGCAGGGGCGTGAATGTGCAGAACGCGATTATCAAAGACGGCTGCGGTCTGGCGCCGCAGGACGCCGTCAGTGCAAGGGCGTTCGTTCAGCTGCTGGCGGCGATGTACAAGAGCCCGAACGCCGGGGCGTGGATGGAGTCGCTGCCCGTCAGCGGAAAGAGCGGAACACTGACTTCGCTCTGCCCAAAGACCCCTCTTGAGGGTCGCATACATGCGAAAAGCGGTACAATCGCGGGAACAAAGAACTTCGCGGGATATATCGACATGCCTAACGGAGACACATGGGTCTTCGCTATCCTCATCAACTCCGCCCCCGGCAAAGCGAAGAATATACAAACTGTTATCCAGCAATACCTGTTAGATGTATATAGAACGCACAGATAGTACCAACACGCTCATGAAAGCAATGCTGGCGCGAGGTGAATGGCACGAAGGAGAAAGACTCCTACGCGCAGGCTTTCAGACGGCGGGAAGAGGACAGACCGGAAACGGTTGGGAGAGCGAGGAAGGAAAGAACCTGCTCTGCTCCGTTTTATTGAACTCTCAGCATTCAGCCGTCAGTGAGGCAAGACCTGCTTTCTATCTCAACGTCCTTGTCTCCGTAGCGGTGCATAGAATTCTCAATTCTCAACTCTCAATTCTCAATTCTCAATTAGCCATCAAGTGGCCCAACGACATCTATTATGGAGACAGGAAGATAGCAGGCATACTGATAGAAAACGCCATCATCGGCAGCGAGTTGAAGTACGCCGTTGCCGGTATAGGGCTCAATGTGAACCAGACGGTTTTCGTCTCCAATGCCCCTAATCCCGTCTCGCTCAAGATGATTGACGGAGAGGAACGGGACATAGAGACCCTGTCTCGCTTGCTCATGACCGAAATAGAGACAACCGAGCAGCAGAGCCCGGAGGAAGTATGGCGTTATTACAAAGCACACTTATACCGCCACGAGGGATTCTGGCGCTTTATAGAAAGAGAAGTGAGCATTGCGCCCACCATGAACTACTCCCCCTCTCTTGAGGAGAGGGACGGGGAGAGGTTTGATAAGTCACCTTTCCTCGCCCGCATCGCAGATATCCTGCCAGACGGAGAGATCGTCCTGCAAGACCAACAGGGTAAAGAACGAAAATACCACTTCAAACAAGTGCGATACGTTTTATAAAATACAAGATATTAATTATTCATTATTAATTATTCATTATAATGCAAAGCATCATCATCACCGGCGGAGCCGGATTTATCGGAAGCCATGTAGTACGGCTCTTTGTGAACAAGTACCCCGAGTACCGCATTATCAATGTGGATAAACTGACGTATGCCGGCAACCTTGCCAACCTCAAGGACATCGAGGACAAGCCTAACTACCGCTTCGTGCGTGCCGACATCTGCGATTTTGACACCATCTACGCCCTCATGCAGGAGGAGCACGTGACGGGCGTCATCCATCTGGCGGCGGAGAGCCACGTGGACCGCTCCATCAAAGACCCCTTCACCTTCGCCCGCACCAACGTCATGGGCACCCTCTCCATGCTGCAGGCTGCCAAACTGTATTGGGAGTCCCTGCCGGAGAAATACGAGGGCAAGCGGTTCTATCATATTTCCACCGATGAGGTCTATGGGGCGCTGGCGCTGACCCATCCCGAGGGCATTGAGCCGCCCTTCACCACCAAGGCGTCCTCCTCGGACCACCATCTGGCGTATGGCGAGGCTTTCTTCTACGAGACCACCAAGTACAACCCGCATTCGCCGTACTCCGCTTCGAAGGCTTCCAGTGACCATTTCGTACGGGCTTTCCATGACACCTATGGTATGCCGACCATCGTCACCAACTGCTCCAACAACTACGGTCCCTACCAGTTCCCGGAGAAACTGATCCCGCTCTTCATCAATAATATCCGCCATCGCAAACCGCTCCCTGTCTATGGCAAGGGCGAGAATGTCCGCGACTGGCTCTACGTGGAAGACCACGCACGGGCGATAGACCTCATCTTCCATAAAGGCACGATCGCCGAGACCTATAACATCGGCGGTTTCAACGAGTGGAAGAATATTGATATCATCAAGACGGTTATCAAGACCGTGGACCGTCTGCTCGGTCGTCCCGAGGGCGCAGACCTCGATCTCATCACTTTCGTCACCGACCGCGCGGGACACGATATGCGATACGCCATTGACTCCACCAAACTGCAAAAAGAACTCGGTTGGGAGCCGAGCCTGCAGTTCGAGGAAGGTATCGAGAAGACCGTCCGCTGGTATCTTGATAACCAGGAATGGCTCGATAATATCACTTCGGGCGAGTACGAGAAATACTACGAGGAGATGTACAAAGGACGGTAAACAAAAGGGACGCTCGAGGGCGTCCTTTTTGATGGAGTATATGCTTATCCTACGCGGTAGGCCTTCGGCGTGACGCCTACGTGGGATTTGAAGAAACGGTTGAAAAACGCCACATTGTCAAATCCCAGGCTGAGGGCGATTTCTTTGATCTGGAGATTGGTAATCTTGAGCTGGCTCTTGGCGTCGGTGATGATCGCTTCGATGATGATGTCTCCCGCCGTACGGTCCCCGACGGATTTGATGGTGGAGCAGAGGTGGGGAAGCGTGAGCCGCATAGCCTCGGCATACTGGCTCACGTGGTGCCACTCGTGGTAGTGCTTCAGCACGAGTTGGCAGTATTCCTGATAGATCTCCGTCTTGCGGTCCATGGGTTTGACGAGGTACTCGTCCTGCTCATGGGCGTATTTGGCGTAACTGGTCTGGAGAAGGTTGAAGATATGTACCATCTTCTCCGTATCCAGCATTGTCGGCTCGGCGTTGAGTGCCGCTACGATGGTGTCGTACATCGAGCATAGCACTTTCGCGTGGTTTTCGCTCACGCTGATCTTGGGTGAGTGGAGCTGCAGGGCCTTGAGCGACATACGGTTGTTTACCGTGTGTTTCTCCAAAAACGAGCTGCCGAAGACGACCCAATATACGAGCGCGTCCTCCGAGGTCTCGCGGATGAGGAAGAAACTGCCGGGCTCTAACAGCAGAATATCATTGGTTTTGAATTCGTAATCCGTCACGTTGATGGTAGCGTGTGCCGTGCCGCGCACCAGCATGGCGTACACGCCGCATTTGATCTTGCACGGGAAACGGCCGTATTCGTTCATCAACTTGCCGCTGGCATCACCGATCATGTAATCGCCGTACGGACAATCTACAATAGGGATATTATTCTCTTTCATCTTAATAAAAGTACTAAAATCGGGTGCAAAGATAGTACTTTTTTTTGAAATATGCAAATAAATGAATATTTTTTTAGACAAAAGTAGAAAGTAGAAAGACAAAAGAGAAAGACCAAAAACAAAAAGAGGAACCGCTATTGCAGTTCCTCCGTTTGACCTTTGCGTATTGGTTACGCCATTTTGTTTACAAAGCGAGCCAGTTTCGATTTGAGGTTGGCAGCCTTGTTGTTGTGGATAATGTGGCGTTTAGCCAACTTGTCCAGCATCGAGCTTACCTTCGGCAGTGCAGCTGCAGCTGCTGCTTTGTCGGTAGTCTTGCGCAAGTCACGCACAGCGTTACGTGCGGTTTTAGCGTAGTAATGGTTGTGTGCTTTGCGCGCAGCCGTCTGGCGAATACGCTTCAAAGAGCTTTTATGGTTTGCCATGTTCTTTGTTTGTTTTATCGCCCATATATGGTTTATACCGTTTCCGGGCGGGTTTTTAGTAATATCCCTTGGCGATGAGAGGAAAAGCCTCGGGACGTGACTTTAGGGAAGGTCTGGTAGTGCCAAGGGGAATCGAACCCCTATTGCAAGAATGAAAATCTTGAGTACTAACCGTTATACGATGGCACCGCGCTCAAAAGCGGGTGCAAAGGTACAACAATTTTTTGAATTGACCAAATATTTTTGCATTTTTTTTATTCTGAGGTGCGTTTTTGTACCCAAAACGCTAAATATTCCTGCTCCGGCTGTCCCGGAGTGGGGATAAATTCAATAACCGGCGGTTGATGGTTGAGCAATCCCAGAGCTTCCATGTCCATGATTGTAGAGTAACCGGAACGGACGATGATGTGCTTCGCCCCCAAGAGAGCAGATGCCAATTCTTTATCCCCCATAGATGGTACGATTGTCAAATTGCCTCGTTTGATACGTGTGTTCGGCCGATGCAACAGTCCCTGGACGATAAGCACTTGCTCTGCTGAGTTTTGATACCGCGCGGTGATCTCGCTCTCCAGCAGCGTACGATGCGGTTCGAGACCGGAGAGAACGGCGACGGTGGAGTAACTCGGAGAGTTCAGATTATTCTGATTAATCGGATTATTCTGAAACCGGCTCAATGGCCCGATATATTGTCCCTTGTCCCTTGTCCATTGTCCCTTTTGGGGGTGGCTCAGTTCGCCGGCAAGGCTCTGTTCGAAATCCTCGTAATCGGGGACCCACACCTTATTATATCGCGTGTATATACGCGCGTGTATCTTGGCGGCGATAGGTTCAGCCCACCGCCAGCCTTCGGGCAGACGGATATGCAGCTGGTGGGTGAGATAGACGCATTCCGTATGCCGGCTGTAGAGACCGAAACGGTTGTCGGAGACGACGCGGTCGATATGTTCCTCGCGCAGAACAGCCTGTAGCATGGTGTGGTCCTGTATCGCCCATCGGAGGAGTCGGGGAAGGGCTTTGATCATCGCCCATACCTGGCTCTTGCCTCTCCCGTAACGGAGGTGAAGCGGTGCTAGATAGACGTACCTCAGTCCGGGAAAATGACGCCGGAGGAGAGTCAGACTCTCGCCGTCGCCGCCGAGGATGACCTCATGGCCTTCGTCCAGAAAACGCTGAATGAGAGGTACGCAGCGACTGGCATGGCCGAGTCCCCAGTTTAACGGTGCTACAAGAATGGTCATTTTAGCAGAAAGACAAAAGTCGAAAGTAAAAAGCTATCAGGCGGATATCTGGACATCGAAGCCCTTGGCCCTCAATGGTGCGGCGATACGCTCCATTTCTTCGCGGGAGATCTTCTCCAGGTGTTCCTCGGGTGTCTTGCGGTCGATTACATAGATCATGATTTGCTTGGGACGGAGCAGGTCCACCGCCTGGTACCACGCTTCCAGTTCGGAGGGGGTGGTGTTGTCAATCGGTAGCCCGTCATGTTCGCCGCGTAGGAAACAGGTCTGCAGGGTGAAGGCGCCGTCGAACTGCGCGAGCCATTCCATGATCCGCGCTACCGTCAGCCCTTTGTTGACCGGCAGGTCTATCCGGCGCATCATGGTGTCGGTGGCGGCATCGAGTTTGAGAATCCGGTTGTCGCACCGTTTGAGTGCGGCTACAACGTCCGCCCTGCCTAACTGGGTGGAGTTGGACAGGACGCTTACCTTCGCCGAAGGGCAGTACCTGTCCCGCAGGGCGCAGGTGTCCTCGATGATACCCTCGAAATCGGGGTGCAGGGTAGGCTCGCCGTTGCCGGAGAAAGTGATGACATCAAGACATTGACCATTTGGACATGTACCATTTATTATTTCCTGCAACTTCGTCTCCAGTGCCGTTTTCACTTCCTCGCGGGTGGGGAGAACGGGGTGTAGCACAGGGCTGTTCCAGCCGCATTCGCAATAGACGCAGTTGAAGGTGCATAGTTTATGGTCCAGCGGCATGATCTCCATACCCAGACTCACGCCCAAACGGCGGCTGTGGATAGGTCCGTATACGATGTTTGGGAAAAGCATATTGATGATTGCAGATTGATGATTGATGATTTAGACATTTATAACCCTGTTGCCGAGCCGTTTGCAGATCTCGTTGCGTTGTTCCAGGAGCAGGGGGTGGTGCTGCAGAAGGGTCATCTGGGTGTCTATATCCCCTTTCTCCTGCGCCTCTTTGAGCGCCTGCTCCAGTTGGTCGATCTGCATGTTGATGACCGTCAGTTTGATCTCGTATAGCAACCGCGCCGTCAGGTCGCCTATCCGCTCGTCTTTGTCGGGTTTGGCAAACCGGTATTTCTCGGCAATCATCTCTACCGCCAAAGCGCTGACCTGCGGGTCGGGGTGGAACTTGTAGAACTGCTCCGCTTTGAATCCCTCCTCCTTGCTATGCCGTTTGAACTCGTCCATGATGGTCTGATAGACCGGCAGCGGCGGTTGTATCTCGTCGTTCTCCAGCGTACCGATTATCACGTCGCCGATGGAGTAAATCTCCCCGTCCCCTAACTCCACCTGCTGCTCGCCGTGACGGACAATCAGCTGGATAAGGTTGTAGTAGTTGCTTGCGAGCGGCGAACGGTCGTTCTCTGTCGGGGCTGCTACGGTGTTCTCATCCGTCTGCCCGGCAGCCTCGGTGCGTACCTCCTCATGCTCGCGGTTCTTGGTATCCTCTTCAATCTTCTTCTTGCGCAGGTTGATGACCTCGGTAGTCAGTACTTTCTCGCTTATATGCAGCCTCTCGGCACTGTCTTTGATATATACTTGGCGCGTGATCAGATCGGGGATGACGGCGATGGTAGAGGTGATATCTTTGATGAGCGAGGCGCGTTTGTGGGGGTCGTCTCCGGCGTCCTTGCTCAGCAATGCCGACTTGAACCGGATAAAATCCGTCTGGTGCTCTTCGATATAGCGGATAAACTCCGTGGAGTCATGGCTCTGGGCGTAACTGTCGGGGTCCTCGCCGTCCGGCAGAAGTACCACTTTGACGTTAAACCCGGCCTCGAGGAACATGTCAATACCGCGTAACGCCGCGTGTATGCCGGCGGCGTCACCGTCATAGAGGACGGTGATATTGGACGTGAAGCGTTTGATGAGCCAAATCTGCGGTTTGGTGAGTGCCGTGCCGCCGCTGGCTACCACGTTCTCAATACCCGACTGGTGCATGGAGATGACGTCCATCTGCCCTTCCACCAGGTAGCACATGTCCGCCCGGGCGATAGCCTGCTTGGCCTGGAAAAGCCCGTAGAGCTCGTTGGTCTTGGAGTAGATGATCGAGTCGGGGGAGTTGACGTATTTGCCTACGTTCTCTTTCTTCTTGAGGATACGTCCGGCGAAGGCGACAGGCTTGCCGCTGACAGTGAAGATAGGGAATATCACGCGGTCGCGGAAGCGGTCGTACAGCCGTCCGTCTTCGCTCTTGCCTACCACACCTACGCCGATCTTGGTATCGACATTGTTGGTGATGAACTGCTCTTGGAAGCCTTTGGCCTTCAGTGCCTGCGCGAGCGGATTACCCCGCTCCGGCGAGTAGCCTAACTGGTATTTGCGGATGATGTCGTCCCTTAGTCCCCGTTCCCGGAAATAACTTAGACCGATAGCCTGACCCTCCGGGGTGTCCCAAAGCTGGGACTGGAACCATTTGTTGGCAAAATCATTGACCACGAACATCGACTCGCGGTTGTCCTGGCGCTGCTGCTCTTCGGCGGTCATTTCCCGCTCCGGTACGTCAATATGGTATTTCTTGCCTAACTGCTTGAGTGCCTCCACGTAGCTGCATTGCTCTATCTCCATGACGAAACCCACGGCGTTGCCGCTCACACCGCAGCCGAAGCACTTGTATATACCTTTGGAGGGACTGACGGTGAACGAACCGGTCTTCTCGTTATGGAACGGACAGAGCCCGATGAGGTTCGCCCCGCGCTTGCGGAGCGTGACATAATCGCCTACCACCTCTTCGATCTTCGCCGCAGCGTGGATGCGTTCTATGACTTCGCGAGGGATCATCAGTCTTTATACCAGATATATACACCCAGTCGGATGTTCCACTGGTCCAGCCGTCCGCGGGTGTAACGGTCGTAGGTGTCGCCGGACTGGTTGACAAACTGCTGGTGTTTGTAGGGGTTGATGAGTCCGAAATCATAACCGCCGCGGATAAAATAGCGCTTGTACTGGAATCCGGCACCAACGCCCCATGTGACATTCAGATGCCGCAGGGTGTTGTTGTCCTCTATCTCCTGCAGTTTCTTAGGCGTGTTCTCTCCGGCGTTGTTGCCGTAGGCACTGTACCACTCGCCGTGTTCGGTGGTGATGTCGTCGGTCTTGGGATCCCAATTCTGGCTGTCGAAGCGCATCTTGAATCCGATTCCGTACTGGATAGTCGGCCCCGTGTAAAGCATAAGATACGTCTCTTTGGCAATCTCGAATTTGTACTGCCAATCGACAAACAGCTCCATCTGGTGGTAGGTGATCAGCATCCGGCTGCGGGGGTATTGGTTGTTCGGGTACAAGGGCTCCCATTTGCCTTGCGAGGCACCGAAGGTATAGTTCAGACCGATTGTGCTGCCGAATCCGGCTGCATAACTGGCGTCATACATGATACCTACCTTGACACCTTTGAGCCGGACGGTGTTCGCCAGCGAGTCTTTCGGGTAGTTGGTGTAAGGGCTGTTGAGTCGGATAATAGGCTGTGCCCAGCCGATTTGTACACCGAATCCTTGCTTGGGGCGTTCTACGGCCATGAGTCCCGTTGCCATACACGCCGTCATGAGTGTTAGAAATACTTTCTTCATATTTTGTCTATTTGGTCTTTGTTCCTTGCTCCGTGTACCGTGCTTTCTTGGGTACTTTCCGGAAGACGTCGTCTTTGTTAACCGGCCGGCTCTCTTCTTCCCAAAAGAACAACGCCAGCCGCTCTGCCCCTTCGGGTATCTGGTCGAGCGGGTAGAGTGCACCGGTGGTCTCTTTGGTAAACCGGATACGCTGGATTTCCTGGTTCTCCACATACACGCGGATATAACTGCTCTCGGTGTTGTTCACGCCTATATACCCTCCGCCTTCCTCTTCGGGGTAATAGACCGTCAGGGCGTTGCCGCTCACATCGACGGTCTTCACCTCGCCGTCAATGAGGTAGGCGGTAATCTCCTTGCCGCTCATCTGGTTGTATATCTCCAAGGTGTCGTTCATCACGCACAGGGCGTTCTTGATACCTACTGCGTGGTCCACCGTCCCGTTGACGACATACACCCGCATAGAGTCGGCGGATATCTGCTGGTTCTCGCTCCAGCAGATGGGGTCGGTGAAAAGGTATATCGTGGAGTCGGAGCCCAGATAGACCATCGAGTCGCATACCATCTGCATGTCGTCCCGGTAGACGCGCACGCCGTGATAGGCACGCACGCGGCGATAGGTGCTGTCTGTGATGGTGCTGTCCGCCGCTATCAGACTGTCGGGATAGAACACCTCTTCGGTGAACAGCGTGTCGGCGTGGATATAAGCGTAGTGCAGACTGTCCGACCAATCCACCATCAGGGCGCTGTCGGTCGCAAAACCGCGGCTCCCTTCCTCCCACATCTCTCCGTACTCGCCGTAGAGCGTGGCGTGTTGCGCTGTGTCGTTCATGGCCATGTGGCCTAACACTTGGCCGAAACCGATAGCCTTGTCGTAGTAGATGGTGTCGCCGGTCATGGACTTGCCGTCCGAGTGGTCCACTACGGACCGGTCTAACAGCATCGACCGCTCGTTGGAGGTATTGTACCATCCGCGGGAGGAACGTATCGTGGTCTCCTCTTCATAGACGATGGTTGTCGGCGAGACGATATCCGCCACTTTCGTATCGGTGTTATAGAGCAGGGTGTCGCCGGTGAGGGTGAATTTCGGGTTGGTCAGTACCACCTCATGGCTGAAGGTGGCCTGTTTGGTCTTCGGGCGGTAGTTGCCGAGGACGGAGGTGAGAGTGTTGAGCGAGTCTTTGATCTCGCCGCCGGAGTAGTAATAGGCGATGCCGGCGTGGCGGTCGTAGTTAAGGCTGTCGGTCGTCAGAATGGTCGGGTTTTCGTCTTCCCGGCCGTGGATGAGTTTTACGTTACGCCGCATGCGCGCCAGCTTGGTGTTGCCGTCGTAAAACAGTTTCTCGCCGAAACCCTTGAGCGTGTCGCCTTGTACAAACCGGATGTGACCGAAAGCGTCGAGGGAGTTCGTTCCCTCGTAGAAATAGGCGCTGTCGCAGTACATTAGCGCCTCGTCGTGGCGGAAGACCACGTCGCCTTTCAATATCTGGGCATTGGCAATCCGCTCCTCGTCAAAACTGAGGTTCTCCGCCCGCTCCAGATATACCATCGTCTGACCCGTCAGGGGCAAAGGGCAAAGGACAAGGGACAACAGACCAATTAGAATCGGTCTGATCATTTTTGTCTTTTGTCTTTGAGCGAACATAGTGAGCGGTCTTTCTGCTTTGAGCCCGAAGGGCGGTCTAATCATGTATCCACCCTGGGTACTCGAAGTCACAGCCCTGCCACTCCGGCGCAATCTGTACGAAAGTGGTCTTCTGTTTCTGGAGAATCCAGTTATGCAGCAGCTCCGCGCCCTGTTTCTGCTCCAGCATGGATTTGATGGTCTGGAAATCGTCGGTCAGGTTGGCGCGGTGTACGTCGGTTTTCTTCTTCACCCGTACGATAGCGCATACCTCGCGGTTCTTTTGCTGGTCCATCATTACAAACGGCTGGGAGATGTCTCCTTCGTTGAGGTTGTATATCTGTTTGGCTATTTCCGGAGCCAGCTCCTGATATTCGAATTTGCTGCTGCCGGTGTTGGGGTTGATCATCAGTCCGGCGTTCATCACGGTGTTCTTGTCCTGCGAATAACGGAGTACCGCCTGCTCGAACTGGATACTGTCCGCCGCAATCAGCTGGCGGATGGTGTCCAGTTTCCCGATGGCTTTGATCTTGTCGTCGGCGCTGATACGCGGACGGATAAGAATATGGCGGCAGTTGATACGGTCGCCTTTCTTCTCGATGAGCTGGATAATGTGATAGCCGTACTCGGTCTGTACGACGCGAGACACCCGTTTGGGGTCGTTCAGGTTAAACGCCACCTCTGCAAACTCCGGTACTAACTGGCCTTTGCCTACAAACCCTAACTCGCCGCCGCGCTTGGCGCTCTCCGTGTCCTCCGAATAGAGGCGGGCAAGCATGCTGAAATCGGCGGTGCCGTTCTGAATACGCTCCGTAAACTCGCGCAGCCGCTGTTTCACCCGCTCCGTCTCCTCTACCGGCACGGGCGGTTCGAAACTCAGGACCTGCACCTCCACCTGGGCGGGCATCATCGGGATGGAGTCTGCCGGCAGGGTGTTGTAATACCGCCGGATATCCGCCGGGGTGGGCTTGATGGAGGAGGTCAGTTTCTGTTGCATTTGCTGGATAATCATCTGGTTGCGGACCATGACCATCATTTCCTCGCGTATCTCGCTGGAGGGCTTGCGGAAATACTCCTCCATCTTTTCTTTCGATCCGATTTGGTTGATGTAATAGTTGAGCCGCATGTCCACCTGGTGGCTCACCGACGACTCGTTAGCCTCCACGGAGTCCAGCTCCGCCTGGTGAAGAAACAGTTTCTGTACCGCCATCTGCTCGGGAATGACGCAATAGGGGTCGCCCTTGATCTGCTGGCCTTCGTACTGGGCTCTCAGCCGCTCTTCCTCCACCTCGCTGCGCAGGATAGCCTCGTCGCCTACTACCCATACCACTTCGTCTATCACGCCCTGCGCCTGTACCGCCATGGCCAGACAGAGCCCTGAAAACAATATAAAAAACTTCGAAATATTCATGATTCTTCAGTCGTTATTATTCATAAAACTTCACCTTCCCGTCCTGTACGGCTTTTTCGTAGAGCCGTTCTCGTTCCCGGCGTATAAATCCTACCTGCCGCTCGTTGAGGATGATTTTCTCTATCAGCGGCCGTGCATAGTCGAGCGGCATCGCTTCGCCGCGCATGTGTTTGTCGGTAATTTGCAGGATATAGGTCTTGGCGGAGTCTGCCGCTTCGATACGGTCGCTGTTCCGTAGCTTGCTCTCCAGCTCCGTCCGCTCGACGGGTATCTGGCTGATTACCTCGGTTGTGGTCATCCATTTGTCGGTGAAAAGCTCGTATCCGCTGGCGTTCTGATAGACGTATTTCTCAATGTCGTCCAGTTTGAGTCTGACCAGCCACTGGCGCAGTTTGGATACGTTCGGTGCGTCTTTGGGAACGACCACCAGCACCCCGCGGAGGATACTCTCGTCCAGCTTGAAACGGTCAGGCATCTGCTCGTAGATGGCGGCTACGGCGCTGTCGGCTACCGCTTTTGGCATGTGTTTGGCTACCAGCCGTTCTTCGTACGCCTGCGCGTAAAGTGTGCGCCGGTAATCGGACACCATGGCTTCTATCCGTTCGTTCGTCCGCGCTGTTGCGTTGCTATACAGCAATATGTCCTCCGCCCATTGACGGATATACCGTTCGGCTACCTGCGCGCTGTCCTCACTGCTGAGGCCCAAGGTCAGCGAATCCAGGGTGGAGCGGTACAGATAATGTCCGTTCAGCTCCACCGCCGCACCGGCCTGTTGTTTCTTCTCCAGTGCTTGGCAGCCCGCCAGGAAAAACGCACAAAGTATGATCCAAAGCTTCGATTTCTGCATAAAACCCTAATTTTGCGCAAAATTACAAAATAATTTTGATATGACAAAATATAGTTCGCATTTTGTGTCCTTTACCATGCAAAATAGAGAAAAAAATACATTTGTTCCTTAAAAACTTGCGTATCTGCAAAAAAAATAGTACCTTTGCACGCTTTTATGAATTTTGTACGCATTAACAATTTTTAAAAATATTCGATATATGTCTAAAGTAACTGTTGTAGGCGCAGGAAACGTAGGTGCTACTTGCGCAAATGTATTGGCCGTGAATGAGGTGGCCAACGAGGTTTGTCTGATTGATATCAAGGAGGGTTTTGCCGAAGGTAAAGCGATGGATATCATGCAAACGGCTCAGTTAATGGGCTTCGATACCGTGGTGACCGGTGTGACGAATGATTATAGCAAGACCAGCGGTAGCGATGTGGTGATCATTACCAGCGGTCTGCCCCGCAAGCCGGGAATGACCCGCGAGGAGCTCATCGGTGTGAATGCCGGTATCGTGAAGTCTGTTTGCGACCAGGTGCTCAAATACAGCCCGAACGCTATCCTCGTAGTGGTTTCCAACCCGATGGATACCATGGCGTACTTGACCCTTCATGCGCTCGGTCTGCCGCGTAACCGCGTGATTGGTATGGGCGGTGCTCTCGACAGCGCCCGTCTGAAATACTTCCTGAGCCAGGCGCTCAAATGCAACGCCAACGACGTGGACGGTTTCGTAATCGGCGGCCACGGCGACACTACCATGATTCCGCTGACTTCCTACACTACCTACAAGGGTATCAACGTGTCCGAGTTCCTCTCGGCTGAGGAGTTGGAGAATGTAGTGAAGAGCACCATGGTAGGCGGCGCTACGCTGACCGGCCTGCTCGGTACCTCCGCATGGATGGCTCCGGGTGCCGCTGCTGCTTCGGTAGCTGAGGCTATTATCAAGGACCAGAAGAAGATGATTCCTTGCTCCGCCGCTCTGGAGGGTGAGTACGGAATGAAGGACATCACCATCGGTGTACCTTGTATCATCGGCAAGAACGGTATCGAGAAGATCCTGGAGCTCAATATCTCCGAGGAGGAGCGTGCCAAACTGCACGAGTCCGAGGCTGCTGTCCGTAAGACCACCGCTATCTTAAAGGAGTTGAATGTCCTTTAATATGTAAATTGTACATTGTAAATTGTACATTGTAAATAATTTCTATGGATTTGTTTGATAAATGCGACCATTTTGAGACCCTCAAACAGGTTCGCAAACTGGATATATATCCGTATTTCCACGAGCTGGAGAGCCGTCAGGCACCGGTGGTGCAGATGGAGAACCACCGCGTGATCATGCTGGGCAGTAATAACTACCTCGGTTTCACGGAAAACGAGGCGGTTATTGCCGCCGGTCATGCGGCGCTTGACAAATACGGTACAGGTGTGTCCGGCAGCCGTTTCCTGAATGGTACGCTCGACCTGCACCTGCAGCTGGAGAAGGAGATAGCCGCTTTTACGGGTTACGAGGAGTGTATGACCGTCTCGACGGGCTTTCAGACCAACCTCGCTATCATCTCCGCTATCGCCGGTAAGGACGATTATATCCTCAACGACCGCGAGAACCACGCTTCTATCTATGATGCTTGCCGTCTTTCTTACGCCAAGGTGCTCCGTTACCGCCACTCGGACATGGAGGACCTGGAACGTCAGCTCAAGTCGATTCCCGAGAACGCAGGCAAACTGATTATCACCGACGGAGTCTTCTCCATGCGCGGTGACATCTGCAAGCTGCCTCAGATCTGCGCGCTGGCGGAGAAATACGGAGCGCGTGTGATGGTGGACGATGCGCACGGATTCGGAGTGCTCGGCCCCGGAGGACGCGGTACGGCTGCCTATTTCGGGCTGACGGACAAGGTGGATATTACCATGCTTACCTTCTCCAAGTCGCTTGCTTCTATCGGCGGATGTATGCTGACCTCCCATCGTGTAGCCGACTGGCTGCGCCATGTGAGCCGTCCGTTTATCTTCTCCGCGTCTATCACGCCCTGCTCCGCCGCTACGGCGCTGGAGGCGTTGCACCAGCTTATCCTCGACCCGGAGAGACCCGCGCGTTTGATGAATATAGCGAAGTATTTCCAGAAACAGCTGCTGGCTAACGGCGTGCGTATCATCGAAGCGCCGACGCCTATCGTGCCTATCTTCACGTATAAGACGCTCGACACCCTTTATTTCGGCAAGAAGATGTTCGAGGAAGGCGTTTATGTCAACCCTGTGATTGCTCCGGCGTGCGTGGAAGGCGAGTGCCTGCTCCGTACCACGCTTATGGCTACTCATACTGAGCCGGTCATCGACGAAGCGGTGGAGATTATCGCCCGCGTACTCAAAGAGGGTGCTCCGCAAATGTAAATTCAATACCCCATGCGTACCTTGATAATAACCGGTGGCAGTTCGGGCATTGGAAAAGCAACAGCCTCGCTCTTTGCAGAGCGGGGCTGGTGTGTTTTTGAGTTAAGCCGCCATGGCGCCCAGCCGCCTGTAACCTCTTCTTCCCCTCTGGGAGGGGGACGGGGGGTGTCTCACATCTATTGCGACGTGTGTTCCGAGGAGAGCTGCCGTACGGCGGTAGCGGAGGTGCTCTCGCAGACCGGCCATATAGATGTCGTCATCTCCAATGCCGGTTACGGTATCTCCGGACCGATAGAGTTCACGCCTGTAGCTGAGGCGGAGCACCAGATGGATGTCAATTTCATGGGAGCTGTGCGGTTCACCCAGGCTGTCTTGCCGCAGCTGCGCAAGCAGCGTGCCGGGCGGATTATCTATACCTCCTCTGTGGCAGCCGTCCTCGCTGTGCCGTACCAGGCGTTCTATTCCGCCTCCAAGGCGGCCATCAACGCCCTGGCGCTCTCACTGGCGAACGAGCTGCGCGAGTTCGGTATATCCGTCTCCGTACTCATGCCCGGCGACGTGTCCACCGGCTTCACCGATGCGCGCCGTAAGTCCGCCGACGGTGCCGGGGTCTATCGCCATGCCGACCATGCTATCCGCGCCATGGAGAAAGACGAACGCGGAGGCATGCAGCCGCGTGAAATGGCGGAGCTCTTCTATCATATAGCTACCTGCCGCTCACCCCGTCCGCAGTACGTCGGAGGTGCATTGTACAGGTTCTTCTGTTTTCTCAACTGCTTTCTTCCTACCCGCCTGGTCAACTGGATTGAAGGCAAAATGTACAGCTGATTTATGCACATCCGAATTATCTCACCGTCCGGGGCGATAGACCCGCTTTATATCGACCAAGCCGCTGCACGCCTGCGCGCGTGGGGATTTAAGGTTAGCGAGGGTGCGCACGCGCGTGATGCGTGGGGACGCTTCGCCGGTACGGACGACGACCGCCTCGCCGACCTCGCGGAGGCGATGGCCGACCCCGAGGTGGATCTCGTCCTCTGCAGCCGCGGCGGATACGGACTGCAACGTATCATCGACCGTGTACCGCCTGTTACCAAACCGGTTCTCGGCTTCAGTGATATCACCGCCTTGCACCAGGCGGCGGGGCTGACCGCGCAACCTACGCTTCATGGCATCATGTGCAAGCACATAGCTACCCTCCCGGAGGACAGCGAACCGCTCCTCGCCTTGCGCCGGGCGCTCGCCGGCGAGACACTCAGCTACCGCTGGGAGAACCACCCTCTCAACCGGCCCGGTGATGTCTCCGCACCCCTTGTCGGCGGCAACCTCTCCGTCCTCTACGGCCTTCAAGGCACACCATTCTCCCTCCCTTGTGTGGTGAAGAGGGGTGGGGATTCTCCTGTCCTTTTGATTGAGGACATCGCGGAGCGGCATTACCATATCGACCGGATGATGCGTAACCTGCGTCTCTCCGGCGTGCTGGCGAACATCTCCGGACTTATCGTCGGCCAGTTCTCCGACTGCGAGGACGACCCCTCGATGCACGCTTCAGTCTATGAGACAATAAAAGAGGCAGTCGCGGATTACGACTACCCCTTGGTCTTCAACGCCCCTGTCGGGCATGTGGAGCATAACCTCCCCTTATGGCTTCACGGCCATACGTCCGTCCACTGCGGCGCGGATGGTGTCCTGCTCACGAACAGCCTCTAAATACAGATCGCGGATAAGCAGCTCGCTGTCCCAATACTCCGTGTACCGCGCCAGTGCGTCCATGTGGTCCGCTCCGCCGGCCAGGTAATCGCTTGTCGCTACGGTGTAAAGCCCTTTCGGGTCCGCCGCCTTGCCGCCGATGGTGACAGCCACGGCCTTCCCTCCGTCCTTCGTACATTCCTTGACCCGCATTCCCGCTACGCCTTGTCCGCCATAGACGGTGAACGACTCGCACAGGTCAATCACGTCCTCGCCTTTGAGGGTCAGCACGACCAGCTTGTTGTCAAACGGCATGAGTTCGAATACGTTTCCCCGGGTAATCGGTCCGGCGGGCCACGGGCAACGCATGCCGCCCATGTTCACGATAGCTATATCCACTTTCCCCGGATACACTTGCTTCGCCGCCTCCCACAGGGCGTCGCTTGCCCAGTTCAGCATCGGGCACTCCGGTGTACCCAGCCAGAGCGGCTCCGGCGCGTAGCCTAACTGCTCGCTCATCTCTTTCTCCATGTCGGCTTTGACGGGCGCCAGATAAGCCAGATAGGCGCTGTCCTGGATGCTGTCAGCAGCCTCGTTGACGGCAATAGCCTCCGTCGTGCATCCGGTCACCTGTACGCTCTGATGACCGCAGGCGGAGAGGAAAACTGCCAATAAGAAGAAATATACTATTTGTTTCATATATGTATAGTAAATGACGATGCAAAGGTACTGCATTTTTTTGATATATGCAAGAGAAAAAGGAAAAAATCGTACGGCAGACTTGCATATATGCGATTTTTGTAGTACCTTTGCAGTCTGTTTGCCTTATGGATTATACTTTTCGTGAGATATTACCCTATTACAAACGCAACCTGAAGGTGGCGTTTCCGGTGATGCTGACCCAACTCGGGGCGGCGCTGGTAGGGCTTTTTGACTCGATTATGGTAGGGCATTACAGTACGGCGGATTTGGCGGCGGTGAGTTTCTCCAACGCGATTTTCTTTACCGTGATGGTTTTTGCGATGGGTGCCGTGATGGGTGTCACGCCGCTGGTGGGGCACGTCCACGGACGGCTGGAGAAACTGCTCCAGACCGGCACCACGGAGGAGGAGATAGCACATAAGCAGGAGCAGATAGCCTCGTATCTCATCAACGGTTTGGTCTTCACGGGGATCATGTGCCTCTGCTCGCTGGCGTTGCTGGCTCCCTGTATCCCTTATCTGGACGCTTTCGGCCAGGAGCCGGAGGTCGTAGCCTGCGCACGGCCGTACTATACCCTCATCGTGCTCTCCATCGTGCCGTTCATGCTGTTCTGTTTCTTCAAACAGTTCCTCGAGGGCTTGGGCAATACCTGGGTGGCGATGGTCATCACCATCGGCTGCAACCTCCTTAATATAGGTCTCAACTGGGTTTTTATCTTCGGCCACTGTGGCTTCGACCCGATGGGAGCCGAGGGAGCAGGGTGGGCTACCCTCATCGCCCGCTCGCTAATGCCGCTCTGTTTTCTGGCGGCGATGGTTGTCAAAGCCGGCTGGCGGCGGTATCTGGAGACGCTGCGGGGATGGATGATCACGCGGCGCGAGGTGGAGCACCTGCTGGCTATCGGTGCACCGATAGGCTTGCAGTCGTTTGCCGAGGCCTTCCTCTTCACCGCCTCGTTTATCATCATCGGCTGGATTAGCAAGGAGGCACTGGCGGCGCACCATATAGCCAACCAGATGGCGGATCTCACTTTCATGCTCGCTCAGGGTATCGGTGCCGCTACGACAATCCGTGTCTCCCACCAGCTCGGCAAGGGCGATCTGCACGCCGTCTGGATGGCGAGCCGGGCGTCAGTGCACCTCTGCCTGTTGATGAACACCATCGGGGCAGCTATCATGATCTTCGGAAGAAACTATATCCCTTATATCTTCACCTCCGACCCGGAGGTCATTCCTATCGCCTCTTCGCTGCTCGTCATCGCCGGCACGTTCCAGTACGCCGACGGCTTGCAGTGTATCGGTGCAGCCATGCTCCGCGGTATCCAGGACGTACGGGTGCCGATGCGGATAGCGCTGATTGCCTATATAGGTATAGCCCTGCCCTTAGGGCTCGTACTCACTTTCCCTGCCGGGATGGGCGCTGAAGGAATGTGGCTGGCGTTTGTGATTGCGCTGGCTATCCCCGCCGTCCTCTTCCATGTACGTTTCAATAGAAGAATGAAAAAAATGAGTAAATATGAAAATGACCCAATGTGAAAATGTATTTGAGATTTTCTCTCAAATATGCAAAGTACCCCGTCCTTCCAAACACGAGGAGAAGATCAGCCGCTGGCTGCAGGACTTCGCTGCGGCTCACGGTATCGAGTGTGTCGCCGACGAGGCGATGAACGTCATCATGCGCGTGCCCGCTACCCCGGGTTACGAAGACCATGAAGGCGTGATTCTCCAGGCGCACATGGACATGGTAGCCGAGAAAGACGGTAACGTAGAGCATGATTTCC